>JAUUZS010000186.1 GCA_030589835.1 Cyclobacteriaceae bacterium | reverse complement strand
GGTGTTTGAGGAGGCAGTAAAGGAATGCCTTAAAAATGGAGTCACCAGCTTTCATGATGCCGGAGTGGGCTTTAAAACCATAAATCTGTATAAAAAAAATCTCCTGGAAGGGAAACTAAAGGTTCGCTTATATGCCATGTTAGCAGGTAGTGATCCCAAATTATTGAAGCACTATTTTGACAGTGGGCCTGAAATTGGATTGAGCAATGATTTTCTAACTATTCGATCCATTAAGTTATTTAGTGATGGCGCTTTAGGATCAAGGGGGGCATGGCTGTTAGAACCCTACTCCGATATGCCAGGTGAAGTGGGCCATGCGACTACTCCTATTGCAGATATTTACAAGGTTTGTGAAGCTGCACTCAGAAATGGGTTTCAGGTATGTACTCATGCCATCGGTGACCGCGCAAATAGAGAAGTGCTTGATCAATACCAAAAAGCCTTTGAATCAACAGACTGCAATTCAGCAGATTATCGATTAAGAATAGAACACGCACAGCATTTGCACCTCGATGATATTCCCAGATTTGGCGCTATGGGGGTAATCGCTGCCATGCAGGCCATACATATGAGTTCCGACAGGCCATGGGCAATTGACCGATTGGGGAAAGAGCGCATTAAAGATGGGGCTTATGTATGGCAGAAACTTCTGAAAAGTGGGGCAGTTGTCATTAACGGGACAGATGCTCCGGTAGAACCGTTAAATCCTATAGACTGTTTTTATGCCTCAGTTACCAGAAAGACCTTAGAAGGGCTGCCTCCAGGCGGTTATGAACCGAGCCAAAGTATGACACGTGACCAGGCCTTGAAATCCTATACCCTCGATGCGGCTTTTGGGGCCTTTGAAGAAGATGTAAAAGGAAGTATTGAAACAGGAAAATATGCTGATTTTGCGATTTTTGATACCGATTTCATGAAAGTCCCTGAAGATCAAATTCTAGCTACAAAAGTTGTTATGACGGTCGTGGATGGAGAAGTGGTTTTCTCTGATGGCACATTAATCAAGGATTAAAAAGCACCATCAATGGCAAAAACAGATCTTTCAAAATATGACAACAGTTGGTTTAGCCCAAAGGCCGGATGGATAAAACGAACGTTTTGGCACTACACCAACCAGCTCATCTTTAACCATGGATTATTCCCCTTTTCGTCAATAAAAATTATCTTACTAAGAATTTTTGGCGCAAAAATTGGGCATGGCGTAACGATTAAGCCTTCAGTAAATATAAAATATCCATGGCTTATGAAAGTTGGCAACCATGTTTGGATAGGAGAAAATGTTTGGATTGATAATCTGACATCTGTTGAAATAGGGAATAATGTTTGCCTTTCGCAGGGGGCAATGCTATTGACCGGCAATCATAATTATAAGCTTTCTACATTTGATCTGATGGTTAAAGAAATAATCCTGGAAGAAGGCGTTTGGATTGGGGCTCGCTCGATGGTTTGCCCTGGAATCACATGCTTTGCGCACAGTATTTTATCTGTTAATTCGGTTGCTGTTGGAAATCTGGATTCCTATGGAATTTACCAGGGAAATCCTGCTGTAAAAATAAAAAATAGAATTATTGATTGAAACATGAATAAAGAACCTGTTCTGGATGCGGGGAAATCCTGAAGATAATTCCCGAAAAATAAGTATCCATTTTAATATCCCGATTTACTGATTTATTTTTGGCATCAATGAAAATTACCATAATTACAGTTTGTTATAATAGTGCTTCACATATCGAAGATGCTATTAACTCTGTTGCAGGTCAGGATTATCAGGAGATTGAGCATATTGTGATAGATGGCAACTCCGACGATGGGACACAACAAATCCTGAAAAAATATTCCAGTAAAATAGCAGATTGGATCAGCGAGCCGGATCATGGCATATATGACGCCATGAATAAAGGCATTAAAAAAGCTACAGGAGATGTAATAGGAATTCTTAATTCAGATGATTTTTACTTTGACAATCAGGTACTAACGAAGGTTGCGAAAGCCTTTTCTGATAGAGAAACAGATGCCGTTTTTGGAGACCTGATATTTGTTGATCCAAATAATTTAAATCATACGGTGCGTACATATTCTTCAAATAGGTGGCATCCCGACAAATTTGCAAAAGGATATATGCCTGCGCATCCAACTTTTTTTGTCAAAAAAAAATTCTACGATAAATATGGGCTTTTTGAAACCGACTATAAAATAGCAGCAGATTACGAAATGTTAATTCGACTGCTTTACGTGCAAAAACTTAATTATAAGTATTTGCCCTTAAAAATGGTAAAGATGCGCAAAGGCGGAGTGAGCTCCAATGGAATAAAAAGTAATATAACCCTCAATAGTGAGATTATAAGAGCCTGCCGGACGCACGGCATTAAAACCAATGTATTGAAGATTTATCCTAAATATTTTAATAAAGTATTTGAATTATTTAATCACAAATAGCAGGTGTTGCCGAAGCGAAGTATCGAAATGTGTTCGCACGCAGATGTGTTAATGCATGACAAGTGTCAAGAGGTAAGTAGGTTTTTGAAAAATAGTAAGCAATGAAAAGAGTTCTCATTACGGGCATCACGGGTTTTCTTGGCACCAGTTTAGTGCATTATTTACACGGAAATAAAGGGATTTCTGTTGTAGGACACTCAAGGGATATGCTAAATGGAAAGGAAAAATTTGACGCTTATAATATTGATTTTATAGATGAATTATCAACAGAAGCCCTGGATGAAAACGATATTGACGCCATTATCCATTTGGCAGGGATTGCACATGATTTATCTGGAAAATTCAAAAAGAAGGATTATCAACAAGTAAACTACCATAATACTAAAAAATTGCACGAAGAATTTGCAAATTCCAAAGCTAGATCTTTTGTGTTTTTAAGTTCTATTAAAGCAGTTGTTGATCACACTGACAGCTTGATAAATGAAGATATTGTTCCAAATCCACGATCGGAATACGGAATTTCGAAGCGGCACGCAGAGGAATACTTATCCGAGCATCAACAAAAAGAAAAAAAATATTTCATTTTAAGGCCGAGCATGGTTCATGGCCCAGGAAATAAAGGCAATCTGAACCTGCTGTATAAATTTGTAAAGGCAGGAATCCCTTACCCTCTGGGAGCTTTTGAAAATAAACGGTCTTTTCTTTCTATTGATAATTTTTGTTTTACAATTCAAAAAATATTAGAGGAAAAAGTGAACCCCGGAACATATCTACTTTCTGATAATGAGCCTGTTTCGACAATAGAATTGGTGAAGCTTATCGGTAGTGGAATGGGTAGAAAAGTAAGAATATTACGTATCCCAAAGGCCATTATTTGGAGTATTGCCCAGATTGGAACTTGGCTACACGCTCCTTTTAATACAAAATCAGTGTCTAAATTGTGCGAAAACATGATGGTCTCAAATCAAAAGGTTTTATTAAATTTGTCAGATAAATTGCCTGTTTCGTCAATAGAAGGACTACGGAAAACGATTAAATCATTTAATGAATAGCTGGTATTACTTTTTTTATGCTTTTTTAATTGCTGCAGCCTTTTTGATTTATTTCAAAATCGCACGCAAATACAATATTGTTGATCTTCCAAACCATCGTACTATGCACGAAGGGGCTACAATTCGTGGAGGGGGGCTAGTGATTTTTATCGCAGTGGCACTCGCTTCCTTTCTTTTTGATTATCCGGGCTACTATTTTGTTGCAGGACTAATCATTTTGGGGATTACGGGTTTTTTAGACGATCTTCTGGATCTTCCAGGTAAGGTGAGGTTTCCTCTACAGGTGATGTCCATAGTATTGATATTGGCCGAACTGAATCTTTTTGAACTTAATTTCATTTGGCTTCTAATTGTAATTATCCTGGCTACTGGCACGCTCAATGCATATAATTTCATGGATGGCATCAATGGGATTACTGGAGGATATAGCCTGGTTGCTATTATATCATTGATAATAGTCAATAATTATTATTACAATTTTATAGCGGATGACTTTTTGATATTCTTCCTGTTGGTGTTGGTTATCTTCAGTTTTTTTAATTTCAGAAAAAAAGCAGTTTGCTTTGCCGGGGATGCCGGGAGTCTCACGATAGCATTTATTATTGTTTATTTAGTGTTAAAATTAATTAGTGAAACTCAACAAGTAGGATTTATTCTTTTTTTAACCTTATATGGAATCGATACTATTTATACTATCGTACAGAGAATATTGAAAAAGGAAAACATATTTGAAGCCCATCGAATGCATTTGTTTCAGGTGGCAGTAAGCAAAACAGGAATGTCTCATTTGCGCATGTCAGGTATTTATATGCTCATACAGCTCATGATCAATTTCGTTGTAATATTAGTTATTCAAATGGATTTCAGACATCAAATGATTTATTTTGGAGTTATGCTACTGTTATTGTCTATATTTTATATGGTGGTGAAGAGAAAATTAATCAATAGTACTTTATAATGTATTCTAATTACGCCAAGGTGATTTTTGACAAAATGTTGGCAGGAGTGCTAGGGGCTGTGCTGTTTCCATTTATTGTGCTAATTATCTTTTTACTGTTTATTTCACAAGGAAATCCGATCTTTTTCGTGCAAATGAGGTCGGGGAGGGACATGCAAAAATTCAGGCTATATAAACTCAGAACACTGAAATTTGATGGTTCCTCTGATTTGAGCATGAAAAAAAGGGCCTTTACTTTTTTTGGAAAGATCCTGAGGAGATCCGGGCTTGATGAAATTCCACAGCTGTGGAATATCCTAAAAGGTGAAATGTCATTTATTGGGCCAAGACCTTTGCCAATTGAATATGAAGCATTGTATCGCAAGTCTCAGCTCAGAAGATTTAAGGTGAAACCGGGTATTACCGGCTGGGCTCAGGTCCATGGCAGAAATGATATTTCATGGGCTGATCGATTTGAATTGGATTTGTGGTATGTAACTAATATTGCTTTTTTTCTGGACATTAAAATTGTATGGTTGACGATTATTCAAATGGGAAAATCTATGTTCAGGCAAAATAAAAAGCAGGTAGAAATGCCGGTTTTTAATGGTTTAAATCTATTTTAAGATGATTATTTATGGTGCGGGAGGACATGCAAAAGTTGTTTATGATTGTCTGTTGTCGCAGGGAATAAATTTGAAAGGGATTTTTGATGATAATTCAAATATAAAATCATTTTATGATTTAAAGGTCATCAGCCCGTACTCAGGAATTTCCTTCACCGATGAAAAAATCATCATCAGTATTGGCTCCAATAAAACAAGGTTTCGCCTGGTAAATACTATAAAGCATTCATTTGGAAGAGCCATTCACAAAAAGGCTTTTTTGGCAGAGAATTCAATTATTGGAAACGGGACAATGGTTTTTGTGAATTCCATAATTCAGGCAGAAACCAGCATCGGAAAGCATGTCATTATCAATACAGGGGCAATTGTAGAGCATAATTGTATAATTGAGGACTTTGCACATATTGGATCCGGTGCTGTGATTTGTGGTAATGTGAGGATCGGTGCCGGTACTTTTATAGGAGCAAATGCCACCATATTGCCTGGCGTATCAATAGGTAAATGGGCAATTGTTGGAGCCGGTTCAGTTGTGCTTAAAGATGTTACCGGGGGAACAAAATTAGTTGGGAATCCGGCGAAAAGTATTAAAATTTAGCATGCAGCGAAATAATCCATATCGCATATTTTTATCGCCACCACATCAAAGTGGAGAAGAATTGGAATATTTAAAGAAGGCTCTGGAATCAAATTGGCTTGCTCCCGGAGGGATTTATGTGAAGCAGTTTGAAGATAAACTTAGCAAAATTACGAATAGAGATTATTGTGTGGCCTTAAATTCCGGCACAGCAGCGATTCATTTGGCTCTCAAAACATTGGGAGTTGAACCTGGAGATTTTGTCATATGTCAGACGTTTAGTTTTGTGGCTACTGCCAATCCGATTGCATATTTAGGTGCTCACCCGGTTTTTATTGATAGTGAGCCTGAAACCTGGAATATGGATCCGGAATTGCTTAAAAAAGCCATATTGGATTTAAAAAAAGCAAACATTAGGCCCAAGGCAATAATTTATACCCATGTATTTGGCACCCCTGCAAAAGTGGATGAACTAATGAGCATTTCAGAAAAATATCAGATTCCCTTGATCGAAGATGCTGCTGAAGCCTTAGGGGCGAATTTCAAGGGAAATCCTGTAGGTCAGTTTGGAGATATAAGTGTTCTGTCATTCAATGGAAATAAAGTAATAACTACTTCCGGAGGGGGTGCCTTGCTAACCAATAATGCACATATAGCCCAAAAAGCAAAACATCTTTCTGAGCAGGCTCGAGATGAATCAAAACCATATGCACATACTGAAGTGGGCTTTAACTACCGGATGAGTAATTTATGTGCTTCTTTGGGATTGGCGCAAATAAAATACTTGAAGGAATGGGTAGGACAAAAAAGAAAAATTTTTAATACCTACCAGGAGTCCTTTTCAGGTAAGGTGATGTTTGAAGTAGTAGATAATCCGGTAGGGCTTAATTCGAATAGGTGGCTATCAACTTTTCTTATTGCTCATCCCGGCAAGCGGGATCAGGTTCTTGATATGCTCGCGGCTAAAGGCATTGAAACGCGTAGGTTCTGGAAACCTTTGCATTTATTGCATATCTTTAAAGGCCAAAAAGCCTATGTGACAGGAATGGCCTCTGATCTGTTTGACAAAGGAATTTGCCTGCCTTCCGGAGTTGGATTAAAGAAGGATGAGCAAGCGGAGATAATACAGGCTATCCATAGTATTGATTAATATAATTCTAACTGGGATATCCGATCTTCTCCCGTTCAATATATAAATAGTTGTATATCAACATATTAGAAAAAATGCATTTTATTCGTAATTCATTGATTATCAGCTTTATTTATAAAACTACGGGTCATGATCGGATACCCCATATAATTCTATTATATTTGGTCGTTCTTTAATTAGTTTTTTTGCTGAAGAAAGCAATTAATGCTTACATAGTCCAGAATTCAGCACTTTTACCACATTAAATTGTATTATTATAATTAACCTTATAGGTTATTAATTATAGAATGGACAAATTACTTTTAAAAATAAAAATCCTGCCACGATGGATAATTATCGTAATCGATATTATCCTATTATTTTTCTCAACGTTATTGGCCTATTTACTGCGATTTAATTTTGATTATAGTCGGCTGGACAATTATGATGTGAATACCGGCATAGTCGTATTTGTAGTATTGGGATTTATTTCCAGTATTGTCACCAGAAGTTATGCCGGAATTGTACGTTACACCGGGATACAAGATGCCGGAAGGATTCTGGGGACTATTTTTTTAGGCACCGTATTTACCGTTATAGTCAGCTATCTGAATTATTTCTTATACGGGTCAAGGTTAATTCCACTTTCCGTCATCATAATTGCCTTTCTCAATGCTGTGTTATTTCTCATTTCGTACCGTTTATTTGTAAAGCAACTTTTTTCTTTTTTTTGGAAGAAGGAGAAAAAAGTAGAGCAAATACTGATTTATGGGACTAAAAATTCTGCTCAAATAGCACGGCAAATCATTGAAGAAAATGCAGTTGGGAATTACAAAGTGATCGGCTATCTGGAGGATGACCGGAAACACGTTGGAAAAGTTGTCAATGGAGTAAAAATTTTTGATGCTAGAAAAGATTTACGCACAATTCTTAAATCAAAAAGTGTAAAAGAATTGATTATATCTGAAAGAAATATTTCTATAGAGCGAAAAAATGAACTTGTTGATCTCTGTTTGGAACAAAATGTCAAAGTAAGGATAGTCCCTCCAGCGGAACATTGGGTCAAAGGAGAG
>JAUUZS010000103.1 GCA_030589835.1 Cyclobacteriaceae bacterium | reverse complement strand
TTTGTTTCCCCCGATGCTACCAGCCCAAAACCGGAAGTCAAAGCAGAAAATAAAAAGGTTGTCGCTGTAATTTCATTGCTACTACATGTACTGCTATGCTTGGCCCACACTTCCATGTCCACCAAATCTCCTGCCTGGACTTTCAATCCTTTCATCGCTCCTGCGATTCTCCTTTCCCCATCAACAAGCATGTTCGAATTCAGCATCAACGACTCATCAGGCGTAAACTCTCCACCCGCCGTATGGTTGTACATAAAGTTTTGCTCCCTGTATTCTGCTATTTTATTGAACTGCGCTTCTTCTTCATTGGCAAGCTCGCTTTCCATGGTGGCCAGGTATTCCTTTTCCGTAGCTCCGAAAGTAACCCTGCTATTGCCCAGGTGATCTTTCAAGGTGTATTGGTATTTGTAGTCGTTCACGCCACCTACCTGGCTTACCGCTATCCTGCCCTCTGCGGTATGCATCAGTTTCAGATTGTCATCCTCGAAGATCATGTTGCCTACATAGTCTGTCTCGGTACTATCACCACCATCTGTGACTTTTGCTACACTGACGGAAGTGCCAATTTTACAAGGTTTAATGGCTGCTGGCATGGGCAAAGGACCTGCACTTGCTTTATTACTTGCTGGTCCATCATTGTCTCTACCAAATATGCTTGTGATTCGTGGGGTGATGGGGACTCAAAAAACTGTAGTCTATGTGGCATTAGTGGTGGTGATGGCTACAGCATCCGGATTAATTTATGGAGCATAATAGAAAACCAATTTTCATTATATAACTCACTAAACAAATTACTAACTATTAAATCCAATAATCATGAAAACTAAATCACTTGGATTCGTCGGTGGTGGAAGGATTACTAGAATCTTTCTTCAGGCATTTACAAACAAACAATTCAGCTTATCATCAATTCTTGTTTGTGATACCAATTTGGAGGTATTAAAAGCACTTAAAAAGGAGTTTCCTGAAATTCAAATTACTGATTATTGTAATGTAACAGCAAAGCAGGAAATTGTTTTCATCGCACTGCATCCACCGGCAATCATGGAAACTCTGGAAAAAATAAAAGATTCGGTTTCTGAAAACACTCAGATTGTTTCCTTAGCTCCTAAAATTAATATTGAAAAAATAACGGGTAAATTGGCAAGTAACAATATAGCCAGAATGATCCCCAATGCAACCTCTTATATTAATGAAGGCTACAATCCCATTTGTTTTTCTCCAGAATTTTCCCTGCCAGAAAAGCAATCCCTTAATGAAATGTTGATGCTGTTAGGTAAAACTTTTGAAGTTGAAGAATCAAAACTTGAAGCCTACGCAATAATCTCAGCCATGTTACCTACTTATTTTTGGTTTCAATGGAAAGAGATGCAAACAATCGGATTACAAATGGGGCTTGAGGAAGTAGAAAGCAAAAATGCTGTACAGGAAACATTATTGGCGGCAATCAGCCTTTTCTACAATTCGAAACTGAGTAATGAGGCAGTAATAGATTTGATTCCAATCAAACCTATAGGTGAAAATGAGGCAGAAATAAATGTCATATATGAAACAAAGCTGCTGGGGCTTTTTGAAAAAATCAAACCACAACTTTCTTAAATTGAAAACCCACAAAAAGAAGCTAAGTTTTTTAGATCAGTACTTAACACTTTGGATTTTCCTTGCTATGGGTATTGGCGTTGGATTGGGTTATTTTTTTCCAAATGTAGCTTCAGGCATTGATTCAATGAGCAGCGGACCCACGAATATCCCAATAGCCATTGGGCTTATTCTTATGATGTATCCGCCCCTTGCAAAGGTGAACTATAAACTTCTTCCAAAAGTATTTAGGGATGTAAAAGTACTATCAATTTCCCTACTGCTTAATTGGATCATAGGGCCTGTACTCATGTTTATCTTAGCTATTCTATTTTTGCGTGATTATCCTGAATACATGGTTGGATTGATATTAATCGGTTTGGCTCGTTGTATTGCTATGGTGCTGGTTTGGAATGACCTGGCCGAGGGAAGCAGTGAATATGGCGCTGGCCTTGTCGCTCTAAACAGTATTTTTCAAGTGTTTGCTTATAGTCTTTACGCATGGATATTTATAACTATTCTACCACCCTATTTTGGGTTTGAAGGTGCTATTGTAGATATATCTATAATCACTATAGCTGAAAGCGTTGCCATTTACTTAGGGATTCCCTTTTTGGCAGGTCTGCTTAGCCGGATCTTACTCGTAAAGCTCAAGGGAGAAGAATGGTATAAAACCAAATTCATTTCTACAATCTCTCCGATGACACTAATTGCACTTTTATTCACTATTGTTGTCATGTTTTCACTCAAAGGAGAATTAATCGTCCAGATCCCAATGGATGTTGTAAGAATAGCGATTCCATTATTAATCTATTTTGGCATCATGTTTCTAATTGGATTTTTTATAAGCAAAGGTATGGGCGCAGATTATGACAAAAACGCATCTATTGCTTTTACAGCAGCAGGGAATAACTTTGAATTGGCAATTGCGGTTGCTATTGCCGTATTTGGCTTAAATTCTGGTCTCGCATTTACTGGGGTTGTTGGACCTCTGGTTGTAGTTCCTGCCCTCATATTGTTGGTAAGGGTGGCATTTTGGTTGAAGAAAAAATACTACCACAATAGTTCTATAGCCTAAAAATTCATGTATCGTGTTAGTTGGTTTTTGTAATAGCGGAGACAAAAAGCTATATTATATTAGCATTTACTAAATCTGGGGTATGCACATGTCACATACGCTTAATTGATTTATATTCAACAGGTTCATGCAAGACCCCTTGTTCAACTAATCTTTGAAAAAGAAGTCCCCTGCTGTTTGATTTTTGTCTATTATACCTAAATGTATTTTCATCCAAATAATACGATAGGTATTCTTCTCCGATATAATTCTGATGAGTTCCTAAGAGCCACCTTTTAAGCAATGAAACTATTCGATGAACATTGGGTAAGATTTCTTCCTCATCAAGTATCTTGGGGGTACACCCTTCAAGTCATATAGTATATAAATGATCAGGATACTTACTTTCGAAAATATCCTGAGAATTCTTTTCCGGATCTCAAATACAATGAGTTTGCCATTCATCGTTTATAACTTCCTCCTATCGGTCACCATAAGCTTGCTGACGGCGAGGCCTTTGGAACACTCCATTGCATCCATTATATTAGCCATTTAAGTTGTAGAAAAAACTAAATCTATCAGCTCATTGAAGAGGAGACTCTTTACTTTATTATGAAGCAATTATTTACATATGAATAGTAAGTTAAAAGGTGTGTCCTATCAAAAAAAGGACAAATCATATTTTGAATCCCGTCAATTGAAACGACATGCAGGGGTTTGGTCACTTTGGGCTCTTGGAGTGGGCGCTGTGATATCAGGACATTTTTCAGGATGGAACCTTGGCCTGGCTTCAGGAGGGTGGGGAGGAATGTTTTTAGCCACCATCATCATCGCTATTATGTATATCGGTCTAACGCAAAGTGTTGCAGAAATGTCACCGGCATTACCGCATACTGGCGGAGCTTATTCCTTTGCACGTTCATCGATGGGGCCATGGGGTGGTTTTTTCACAGGACTGGTAGAAAATATGGAGTTTGTACTAACACCGGCGGTCATTGTGTTTTTTATAAGTTCCTATATGAGTGGGATATTCGAAACAGGCCCC
This sequence comes from Cyclobacteriaceae bacterium, assembly GCA_030589835.1. Next base: position 6,229 of record JAUUZS010000103.1, on the reverse strand, counting down.
GAAAGTCTCCCCTACTGGTGGTTTGGTTTTTATGCGTTCTTTACCATTCTAAATATTGTCGGAGTCGAGTTATCATTCCGGCTTACGGTGGTGATCACTATTTTGGCATTGCTTTGTTTGGTAGTTTTTTGGATTTCATCTATTGGTAATATAGATTTTGCAACTAATGCATTAAATATAAAAGCGGGTATCAATGGAAAAGCCGAGCTACTAAGTGGTGGACATGGCAAATTTCTTCCGATGGGAATTGCCGGCATTCTGGGCGCTATGCCATTTGCGGTGTGGTTATTTTTGGCGATCGAGCAATTACCTCTTGCTGCTGAAGAATCCGTGGATCCTAAAAAAGATATGCCCAAAGGCCTGACGTATGGAATGATTACCCTGATCATATCCGCCTTTATGATTTTATGGCTGAATTCATCGATACCTCTAGGGGCTTATGCCCTTTCACAATCCGGTGAGCCTTTGCTCGATGGATTTGAATTTTTGTATGGAACAAGCATTGCCAAAGGCTTAACCCTGGTAGCCGTTATTGGCCTGATCGCCTCTTTTCATACCATTATTTTTGCATTTGGAAGGCAAATCTATTCCCTGTCAAGGGCCGGTTATTTCCCTATATCCTTATCCATTACGCATAGCAAACGAAAAACTCCTTACACGGCCTTAATTACCGGTTCGGTTATTGGTTTTGCAGTTTTGATGCTAACGCGATTTTTGGCCGGAACCGAACAAAGCGGAATCTTTATTGGCGGAGCATTACTAAATATGGCCGTATTTAGCGCCATGCTTTCATACGTGCTGCAAAGTGCCTCATTTATTTTATTACGAATCAGACGACCAAATTTGAAGCGCCCATATATCAGCCCATTCGGAAAAACCGGCGCCTGGATCACCATCTTAATTGCCCTGGTCACCATATATTATCAATTGCAGGATTTGGCTTATCGGGTTGCTGTATTTAGCGCTATAGGATATTTAATCATAGGATTGATTTACTTTGGATTACATGGCCGACATCGCTTAATTTTGTCCCCTGAAGAAGAGTTTGCCATGAGCCAGAAAGAAGAGAGGTGAGAACTGGGGACTGGGTGCTAGGTGCTGGGTATCAATAATTTTATATTAAAGAATAGAATACAATGGACATTCAAAGTGCAAATCAGTTTATCGAAGAAAATCAGATCCAAAATATAAAACTTGCCATAACGGATATTGACGGAGTGCTGCGTGGAAAATATGTGCAGAAGAAGAAGTTCTTATCTGCTCTTGAAAAAGGTTTTGGGTTTTGTGATGTCATATTTGGCTGGGACTCGAATGATGTGTTGTACGAAAAAGATTCATATACGGGTTGGCAAACTGCTTTTCCTGATGCCTGGGCAAATATCGACCCCAATAGCGGCAGAATGCTTCCGACTGAAGACGAGCAGTCTGTTCTTTTTTTGGCCGACTTTTCTGGAGATGATGCTGCTACAGTGTGTCCTAGGTCTATTCTTAAAAAAGTGTTGTCCCGCTTAGATAAATTAGGATTTTCTGCAACGGCTTCAGCTGAGTTCGAGTTTTTTCTTTTTGATGAAACGCCAGATAGTGTCCGGGAAAAAGGGTATCGGAATTTAAAAAACATAACACCTGGAAATTTTGGATATTCTGTACTTCGAAATTCAACTCATGCGGATCTATATCATCAGATCATGCACATGGCAAGTGAGATGGAAATGCCGATAGAAGGGCTGCATACAGAAACTGGCCCCGGGGTTCTGGAAGCCTCTCTTGAACATAGTGATGCACTTCGGGCTGCTGACAATGCCGTATTGTTTAAAACATTTATGAAAGTGCTTGCCCAGCAAAATAGTCTGATGGCCACCTTTATGGCCAAATGGTCTGCTGATTATCCCGGGCAATCCGGTCACTTGCATATTTCATTACAGAATAAGGATGGTTCATCGGCTTTTTATGATGAGAAAAAGGAACACAATATGGCTGATGCAATGCGATGGTTTATTGGTGGACAGCAAAAACTTATGCCGGAATTTCTATCTATGGTGGCCTCATCGTGCAACAGCTATACCCGCCTGATACCCGGATTTTGGGCGCCTACCACTGCCTCCTGGGGATTGGACAACAGAACCTGTGCTATTCGGGCCATTCCGGGAAACCCGAAGTCACAACGCGTAGAATACCGCATAGCTGCTGCCGATATCAATCCTTACCTTGCTTTGGCTGCGGCAATTGGTTCAGGGATTTGGGGAATTGAACATAAAATTGAACCGGACAATCCCATCCAGGGTAATGCATATGAAAAGGAGTATGCTGATGAGCTGAAACTTCCATCCACATTATTTGATGCTGCGGCTAAATTGAAAACTTCGCAACCGGCCAGGGAATTATTTGGTGACCGGTTTGTGGATCATTATGCCTATACCAGGGAATGGGAAGAACTTCAACAACGAAAAGCGATAACGGATTGGCAAATGGAAAGATATTTTGAGGGGATTTAGATTGGGATTGCTGCTGACAAAATAGGTGATGGATTAATGAGTGAATGCGAGAATGAGTGAATGGGAAGACATACATTTGATTTAAAGTGAATAAGCAAGAAATGATCATTGAAGAATTTGCTGCTTTAGATCAATTTTATACGGACAAAATAAATATCTGTAAATGCGTTTATTGGTAGTAGAAGGAAATCCCAGGGAACTATGGGAAAAGCGTGAAGCTAACGGGGGCGTTCCCTATCACATACGTTTTCAAAGCATGTTGAATCTTCTGCACCCCGGGGCAAAGATTGAAGTTGCTTTTCCTGCTGACAATGATGTATTATTACCATCCCTTAAAAAACTTGCTGCATTCGATGGGGTATTGTGGACGGGAAGCTCACTATTTGTAAACGACCCATCACCTTCTGTGGTGCGTCAACTCACCTTCGCAGAGGATGTATTTCGCAGTGGAGTTCCTTTATATGGTAGCTGCTGGGGATTGCAAATAGCGGTGACTGTGACAGGTGGAAAAGTTGCTAATTGTGCTAAAGGACGAGAGCTTGGCATTACAGATCCTATAGAATTGACTGAAGCAGGGAAAATGCATCCATGTTTTCAAGGGAGAAAAAGTCCATTCAAAGCCCTTTCAGTCCATTCAGATGAAGTGGTCAAAATACCTGACTATGCTACCATTCTAGCAAAAAATGGCCATTCAGAAGTTCAGGCATTAAGTATAAAACATCGAAAAACTGAATTTTTTGGGGTTCAATACCATCCTGAATTCACTGTTGAGGACATGGCGTTTACGGCCAGATATGCTTCAGATAAGCTGATAAAAGATGGTTTTTTTAAATCAGATGAAGATCTTGAAGTTTTTGCTACTAATCTCGAGCAAAAAAATCATTTACCGGAATCAATCAGCAATTATAAGCTCCATACCCAGGAGGTGCGGTATTGGCTTGATTATGCAGTGAATCCTAAATGATTCATATTAAGCGCATAGTCTGGGTGAATTTTATTTTTTTATAAAAGTGCTATCTTTATGCATTGTGATTATGAGAAAAAAAAATAATCATACAAAAATAATCTTCCGTGTCAATTCCGGGATAGTTTACATATAAAATCAAAATTCACTTGAAATATGAAAAAAGGAACACGTTATTTTTTGCTGGCGCTGACATTTACTACCACACTTGCTTTTGGCCAGGACGATATGCTCTGCCAGGGAGCATATTATAAAGAAAAAGAAGCCGCCAAAATTTTAAAGCAAACGCAGGCAGAAATTACCACCAAACAAGCATGGGAAGCCAGGGCCGAAATCATTCGTGCGGGGATTCTTACAGGTGCTGAATTAGAAACGTTCCCGGAACGAAACCCACTCAATGTCATCAGAACAGAACTTCGACGCTATGGATCATATACCGTGGAGAACATTGCTTTCGAGAGCCTTCCCGGTGTTTTTGTGACCGGCGCGCTGTATGCCCCGGCACAGCCAAAAGGAAAAATAGCAGGCATCGTATCACCTCATGGGCATTGGTCCAAACCGAACGATTATGGAAGGTACCGGTCCGATGTGCAACTTAGAGCAGCCTCCCTGGCTATGATGGGTGCATATGTGTTTACATATGATATGGTAGGCTATGGCGAAATGGCAGATCATGGATGGGTGCACAGAAAACCTAAAACACTCAAATTACAACTGTGGAATAGCATCAGGGTGGTTGATTTTTTGCTTACGCTGGATAAAATTGACAAGAAGCGAATCGGTGTTACCGGAGCTTCAGGAGGAGGCACTCAGGCATTTCTGTTGGCTGCCGTTGACTCAAGAATCGATGTGTCGGTTCCTACAGTAATGGTTTCCGCGCACTTTTTCGGCGGTTGTGTTGGTGAGAGCGGTATGCCCATTCACAAAAGTGACCACCATCAAACCAATAATGTTGAAATCGCATCTTGCTTTGCACCAAAGCCTCAGATGATTATTTCAGATGGCGACGACTGGACGAAAAACAATACTACAGTTGAATACCCATTCATGCAATACATATATGGATTGTATGGCAAAAAAGACAATGTAGGGCATGTTCATTTGCCAAAGGAGGTGCATGATTACGGAATCAACAAGCGCCTTGCGATGTATCCGTTTATGGCCGAACACCTGAAACTAAAACTTGGTAATATTCAGGATGAGAATGGAGAAATCTCTGAAGATAGGGTAGTTATAGAAGACTATGGCAATTTCAAAATTTTCAATGATGAAAATCCGCTTCCGGCACATACAGTAAAGTCAAATGATAAAGTGGTCTGGTAAACGTGAAGATAGAAGTGAGAAAGTTAGAAGTTAGAAGTTAGAGGATAGAAAGAAAGATAGAAAGATAGAGGTTAGAAGAACACACGTTATCAGCATAGCGTATGAAATTCGAAGGTGCTGTAGCCACAATTTTCTGAACTTTTAATTTTAGTTGTATTGCTTTTACTCATAACACTTAGGGTCAGGTATAAGGAAAATAAAATGCCAAAACATATTCAACTTAGCTCCATATTCGCAATTCTTATTTTCTGCAATACAGCATTTGCTCAACAATGGAATGGCCCACATCCAAATATTGCCGAGCGTTTGATGCATATCTCCAGTAAATTCGATCACTATGAAACGGTATTAAAACCTGATAAAGACCAGGCGGAGTATTGGGCAGGTGCCCCATCGGTTGTCAGAGATGATGATGGCATTTTCTGGATGGCGGCACGAATGCGAAGTCCGGAGCATCCGAGAGGATTACGTGGTTTTGAGATTCGGATTCTAAAAAGCCCGGATGGGATTAATTTCACAAAAGTGCATGAGATAAGGCGGGAATCTGTGCCGATTCCAGGGTTTGAACGCCCGGCACTGCTCATCGATCCCATTACGAAAAAGTTTAAATTGTATGCTTGCGGGCCATGGAAAAAAGGCCCCTGGTCCATCATTAAATTTGAGGATGCCGATGATCCTACTCAGTTCATAGCCAACACAGCCAAACCGGTAATCCAGGCTCCGCCAAAACAATATGATCGTGATGTTTCAGTTTTGGAATACAAAGATCCGTTCATCCTTTTTGCAGATGGAAATTACCATTGCTATGTCATCGGTTACATCAGAAGAAATGAACGCTTGTTTCATCACATCAGTGCAGACGGAGAAAACTGGGAGCCTGTTGGTGATGTGAATCAACCCATCCTGGATCTAAGCGGATGGCACAATTTCTTTATCCGGCCAGCCTCCGTGTTGCCCCTGGGAATTGGATACCTGTTTATCTATGAGGGATCGAGCACGACCTGGTACGACCCGGTATACAACGTGGTCACCGGCATAGGATTTACATTCGACCTTCACAACATAACGGATCTGACGCCAAATTCCCCTCTGGTTATGAGCACTACACCGGGAGATTTTTACACCTGGAGATATTCCCATTGGATGGTGGTAGACAAAGAATTATTTGTCTATGCTGAGGTTTCCAATCCTAACAATTCGCATGAAATCAGGCTATTCCGTATTCCTATGGAATAACAAATAAAAATCTATTTTTAATTTTCCGGTATCCATCTGAATAATAGAATTTATTTCTTTCCTGAGTTCGATTAAAAAAACCACGTCACTGCGAGTTATCACATTTTTTTAAACCGCACAAATTCAATGTCGTTATTTGCTCCGTCCTTCAGAGGTCTAACATTTTCACAAATGCACAAGTTAAGATGACACTGGTTAATAGTGTTCCTCGTCA
>JAUUZS010000284.1 GCA_030589835.1 Cyclobacteriaceae bacterium | reverse complement strand
GCTGGAGAGAATACGGACAAAGTAAATTGGCAGATTTGATTTTTACACTTGAATTTGAAAAAAGGCTCAGAAAGAAGGGCTGTCAAATCATGTCGCTTGCCTCACATCCTGGTTTTAGTAAAACCGATTTACAAGTACATATGGATCCAGACATGCTTAATTCACTTGAATTAATGACTGCTAAAGATGGCGCTCAACCAACTTTAGCCGCTTGTTTACGACCTGATGCAAAAGGAGGACAGTATTGGGGTCCTGATGGACCAAATGAACAGAAAGGTAAGCCTGCTATAGCAAAAATAGATTCAGTAGCACTAGATGAAAAACTCAATGCTAAATTATGGGATTGGGCAATGAAAGTAACTGAAGTGAGTTTCCCATTCTAGTGTGTTAATTAAAATAAAATTATTGAATACAAAGAATGTAAATGTCAACTAAAAAACTATTGCCAAAAAGGTGGAATAGCAATAAGGGTGTGAGTGTCTATATTAATTGGTAATTGAAGCCACCAAGTTGGGATGTCACTTTGTCAATTACCTTCAAACTTTATAGTCAGCATGTTTATTATCTACTGTCATGTGATGGATACTTCATGCCTTGTTGGTCGTTCATTTCTTTTCCTTGATGAAAAGAAACGAACCAAAGAAAAATCAAGACAAAACAATGCTGCTTCGCGCAAATCCAACACACCCTCGCTGTTTTGCCGAGCCTGCGCGCCTGAGTTAGCCGGATTTGATCCGATCATTTTTTGCGATCATAAGACCGAAACTGACTGGAAGCAATTTCAGTCGCTATCCTGTATATCTTTTTACCTAAAAATTAAGGGAACATTAGTTTTTATGACTAACATAGACAACATCCAAACTGACAACATGTTGGTTAGTCTGTGCTCTTAAGTGTCTAATCCAAAGTACAGTGCATTTTATAAAGTCCGCAAAATTTAGAATTTTGCGGACTCATTATTTAAAGAAAAAGTGTAAATTTCGCTCAATGCTAAACTAAAAAGTAGGAGTTTCAAAATCCCTTACTATTCTTAAACAAACCCTTGGCTGCGAGTAAAACTGATGTTGAGCTTATTGAAATGAACATAAAGCAGTACTTTTTACCGATATTGATGATTTGCTTTTTACAATCACACGTTTTTTCACAGTCGGATTCCACAAAATATTATCCTGAAGTTATATCCTCGGACTGGAATGAACGAGGACTATCCATTGGATTTGATTTCTCTAAGTTTCTATTTGCTGAAATAGGACATTATAGGAGCTATGTATGGGAAGCTGGCGGTTTTCCAACATTATCAATGCTAATGAATTATGGCTGTGAATTATCCTATATCGACAATGTAATCATTGCTCCAAAAATACAAGGACGAATACATGCTTATTTCTTTAATGCAAGTTTGACCGCTTTATATTATACCGATATTTTTGATAAATATGCCCTTAAACTACGTCCAGAGATTGGATTAGGACTTTGGAATTTTGATGTAAACTATGGTTATAATATCGGTATTGCCAAGAATGAGTTTGAAAAAGTAAATAAACATGTGATTTGTTTAAGGTATTATTTAAATCTTAAAAAGAAATATTTAAACGAGTATGATAGGGATGGAAACAAAGTTGAAAGATAATAATCGCTAAGTACAGTAGCGCTTAGGCCGGCATGCATATCAAAAGACAACCGATGGCCTGACTGTTGTGGCAAATGGATCGAAAAAAAATGTGAATTTTGTGAGTAAGTAAAATCATTTCTTTGATTTTAAAAAGAATGATACCTTTGGTTTATGAGATCATTACATGAAATAAAATCCACTTTAACCAAACATAAAGATCATTTGTTTAGTGATTATCCGATAAAATCTTTGGCGATTTTTGGATCTTATTCTCGAAAAGAACAAAGTGATAGCAGTGATTTAGACATCCTTGTAGAGTTTAATGATAGAATTGGAATCAGATTCATCGATTTAGCTGATGAGCTTGAAAGTTTAATGGGATTTAAAGTCGATTTAATTTCAAAAAATGGGATTAAAGAAAAATATCTAAAAACGATTAATTCCGATTTGATTTATGTCTAAGCGAGACACATTGCTACTTTTAGATGACATGTTGCAGTCTGCACTAAAGATTAAGCGATATACGAACAATCTTAATTTTGATTCATTTATAGCTGATGAAAAGACAATTGATGCCGATTCGCGGTTTTAGAAATAGAATTGTACACGATTATTTCGGAATTGATTATGAAATCGTGTGGACTATTGTTGAATCATATATTGAAGAATTAATAGATTGGCTAGAAACAATAATTGAAGATAATCAAGTCACATAGCCTTAATATCGTATTTGCTGCCTTACGCAATTCGCAACTAAAACTGAGAAGTATTACTATTCGATTTTACAATTCAATCTTTAAACCCGGATTATGTATTAGAACTTCGTGATGAGCCTTTAAAGTGCAATAAAACAGCCACTTATAGAGACGAAGCATAGCACCGCTATGGTGAGTTGAGATAAGTGAGTGTAATGCGCTGTTTTGAAGCAATTTAAAGGCGGAATAGATTTTCTGATGCATATTTCGGGTTAAATTAGCCGTATGAAAAAAACAGCAATAATAATTTTGGCACTGCAATTTATTGCATTGTCCATGGTTCCTGGTGTGCAGGCTCAGATTGGTACCCGTTTTCCATCGGAGAAGAAAGTGGTAACGGATCCCATAACGGGTACGGAGCTTACTTTTTTAACCAGCACCCCTGCAGGAGACAGAAAGATTTATCAGACGCATAACCAGTGGACATCTGACGGCAAATGGCTGATCTTTCGATCGGACAGAGTGAAAAATGAAGCCATGGCTGTTAATGAAGAAACAGGTGAGATCGTTCAGGTAAGCGAAGGGGGTTATACGGGCATGTTGAACGTAGCACGAAAATCAATGAAGCTCTACTTTATGCGCAAGCACAAAACAGACCAATCACAGAGCGAGGTGAAAATCATTGAAGTTGACCTCGGAAAACTATTTGCCGATAGTGAGGCCGGAAAATTAGAATCAGAAGAAAAATATCAGCGGGATTGTGGAACTGCTCCCTCAGAATGGGAAGCTGGTGGCGATATGGCATTGGATGGTGGCGAGGATTGGGTATGGTTTCGCGTTGGAAAAACCGAGGCCCAAAAACACCTCCCCAAAGGAGCGAAAATAGAAAAAGATTTTGGCCCACGTAAAAAGGGTGCCGGCCCTACAGGGATAGGAGGAATGAATATCCATAGCGGAGAAATCAAATATGTCGTGTCTGTTCCATTTCAGGTGGGACACATCCAAACCAATCCATGGGTGCCCGGACAAATTATTTTTTGCTGGGAAACCGGGGGTAAAGCGCCCCAACGAACGTGGATTGTGAATGCTGATGGAAGCGGACTTCGACCCTTGTATCCTGAATCGGAATATGAATGGGTAACCCACGAAGCGGTGATCAGTCCCGATGAAGTGGCCATTGCGATTATGGGCCATCGAAACATCCCATTTACCGCCGGGGATCACATTGCCGGTACGGATGTAAAGGGAGCAAATCCTGGTCAGGAATCTGCCTGGGGACCTTCGGGAACCCGCGAAAAACCAAGCGGACTTGGCATTGTAAATATTAATACCCGTGAAATGACCATTGCCGGACAAACTGCCAAAGGCAGCGGCTTGTGGCATGTAAGCGGTTCTGCCGACAGACGGTTTGTAGTGGGCGATGATTTTGAACGTAATCTTTACCTGATAGATCGAAATACACACGAAATGATGCTGCTTACCACAGGACATAAAACCACTGCCGCAGATCATCCACATCCTACGTTTAGCCCTGACGGAACCAGAATTCAAATTCAATCGGCGATGCTTTCAGAAGATAATCGATCTCTGAATATTTGTATCGTACCGGTTCCGGATACGTGGCTGAATAGAAAACAGGAATAAAGATGGATCATTTTAGCCTGCATCATACCTCCCAATAGTCAATTCAAAAGATTTTTAAGTACAATACCTATAGAATAGGGAGATAATAAAAAAAGATATACTTTTAGCCTTCGTTTTTTTTAAAGAGATAAAACATGGAAACAGCTAAAAAAGCTAAAGCAAAGGAGCGCTTGTATTCCCTTGACACCCTGCGCGGATTTGATATGTTCTGGATCATCGGGGGAGGAGCTTTAGTGGGCGCCCTGTCCAAAGCCACTGAATGGGGCTGGGTAGAAGTGCTTAACAGGCAAATGCATCACGTACCTTGGGAAGGCTTTCGCTTCTTCGACCTGATATTTCCTTTGTTTATGTTCATCTCCGGTGTGGCGATTCCATTTGCCCTGACCAGCAGACTGGAAAAAGGAACGGCCAAATCGATATTAGTTAAGAAAATATTCAAAAGGATGGTGCTCTTGATACTGTTCGGGTTCATATATAATGGTGTATTGAGAGATGGTTTTGCTGATATGCGTGCTGCCAGTGTGTTGGCACAAATTGGCATCGCTTACTTTTTTGCTTCACTTATCGTCATCTACAACACTAGCCTAAAAGCCAGGATAATTTGGTTGGTAGGAATCCTTGCAGGTATCGCCATGATCCAATTTCTGATTCCTGTACCGGGATTTGGTGCGGGGGTCTTTACACCCGAAGGCAGTGTGAATGCATGGATAGATCAGCATTTTCTTCCCGGCAGGCTGATTTACGGCACCTACGATCCGGAAGGGGTTTTGTGCATCATCTCGGCAATTTCAGTAACCTTGATGGGCTCCTTTGCCGGACATATACTCCGTGATAAACAAAATACAGCGAATAAAAAAACCAAAGTATTGTTAATTGCCGGGGCAGGCCTTATTGTCCTAGCGCTTTTGCTCTCACCTGTCTATCCGATCATAAAAAACATCTGGACTGTTCCATTCAACCTGCTTACTTCCGGGATCAGCTTCCTTATACTGGCTACATTTTATTATATCATTGATGTAAAAGGATGGAGACAGTGGACTTTATTTTTTAGAGTAATCGGATTGAATTCCATCACGATTTACGTCGGAGGCAGAATCATTGATTTTTGGCATGCCTCTGAGTTTTTGTTGGGGTGGCTAGGAACACCATTGGGTGATTTCGGTCAAATAGTCATTATTATAGGGGTAATCGCAATCGAGTGGTGGGGCTTGCATTATTTATATAAAAATAAAATATTCCTGAAGGTTTAGTTTGCTGGAACAGTAGGCAGGAGTCAGTGGCAGTGGCAGGAGGCAGTAACCAGTGGCAGTATGAAGTGGCACGAGGCAGGTGGCAGTAGCAGGAAAGTTGTTAAATATGAGATTAGAATTAAGAAAGATATGAGTTTATGAGCAAAGGGAATATGAAAAGCTTGAGATGTTGGAAGTCGCTTATGGTTTTTGCAGTAATGTGTTTGCCAATCAATTTGGTTTTGGCAGCGGATTGGCCAACTTATCAGGGAGATAACCAGCGAAGTGGTATTATAAATGATAAACTAGGCACAGCACTTCATCTGAATTGGACATATCAAGCTGCTACGGAACCGAAACCTGCATGGGCAGAACCTGCAAAAACGGACTATTGGCACAGGGAGGCCAACCTAAAACCTCGGGTTGTATTCGATAAAGCCTATCATGTGATAAGTGTCGGTGACAGGGTTTATTTTGGCTCATCGGCCGAGGATAAAATATATTGCCTCAATGCCACTACAGGAGCTGAGATCTGGTCTTACTTTACAGGAGGGCCGGTTCGCTTCGCGCCTACCTATTCCGATGGATTGCTATACACCGGATCGGATGATGGTGTTATGTATTGTTTGAATGCTGCAAATGGTGAATTGGTTTGGAAAATAAATACTGCTCAAGGCGAACGATTTATTCCCGGCAATGAGCGGGTGATCTCGATTTCCCCGATTCGAACAGGAGTGCTTGTAGATGACGGAATTGCCTATTTCTGTTCCGGGATGTTCCCTAACGAGGGCGTGGAACTGTATGCGGTAAATGCCACGGATGGAAAAGTGATC
>JAUUZS010000168.1 GCA_030589835.1 Cyclobacteriaceae bacterium | reverse complement strand
TCCAATAGGGTGGGAAAGCTTGCCTGTGATTTTAAAGGTGAAAGAGTGGGAATTTCAGGTGAGGCCGTTACCTATTTGGTTGGCGAAATAAATATCTAACTTCCTTTTTATCATTATTTTATAACTTCTTGTTTAGAACGATTATAAATGTCTATTTTTGTACGCTAAAAATTCAACAACTTATTTAAGAATGGCTTATAATTTACTAAAAGGTAAAAAAGGAATCATATTTGGCGCACTTGACGAAAAATCCATTGCGTGGCTGACCGCAGAAAAGGTTCATGAAGAGGGGGGTCAATTCGTATTGACCAATGCCCCAATTGCCATGAGAATGGGAAAAATCAATAACTTGGCGGAAAAATGTGGCAGCAAAGTGATTCCTGCTGATGCCACTTCCCTGAAGGACCTCACAAATCTTTATGAAGAATCCATGGATGCGCTAGGAGGGAAAATCGACTTCATCTTGCATTCCATAGGCATGAGCCCGAATGTAAGAAAGGGCAGAGATTATGGCGACTTAAATTATGAATGGTATTTGAAAACACTGGATGTCTCCGCACTTTCATTTCATAAGGTCATGCAACTGGCCGAAAAAATGGATGTGATGAATGAATGGGGCTCTATCCTTGCGCTTTCCTATATCGCTGCACAACGTACATTCCCCGATTATTCGGATATGGCCCAGGCAAAGGCTGTTCTTGAGTCTATTGCACGCAGCTATGGCTATCGAATGGCACGGAGCAAAAAAGTTCGCGTAAATACCATTTCACAATCACCAACAGTGACTACAGCAGGTACCGGAGTTACAGGGTTTGATGTTTTTCATCAATTTGCTGATAAAATGTCACCCCTGGGAAATGCCGATGCCGCGTCATGCGCTGAATATATCGTCTCCTTGTTTTCGGACTTTACCCGAATGGTGACCATGCAAAACCTGATGCATGATGGCGGATTTTCAAATTCCGGAATCACCTACGAAGTAATTGATTATCTGAAAAGTGTTGAAAACAATCCTTCAGGGCAAGAATAAATCATGATTGCTTTTCCGAATGCCAAAATTAACCTTGGGCTAAATATTATATCTAAAAGACAAGATGGCTACCATGAATTGGAAACGTGTTTTTATCCGGTTCCATGGCAAGATGCGTTGGAAATTGTAGAAGCAAAAAAGACCAAGGTTACCATTTCTGGTGAGGAGGTGCCTGATGATGGTGACAATATTGTGTTGAAAGCGTATCATCTGCTCGCCTCGGAATTTAACCTTCCTCCTGTCCATATTCACCTACATAAAGTCATTCCTATTGGTGCAGGTCTCGGAGGAGGGTCAGCTGATGCAGCATGCTCACTAATCCTCCTAAATAAGCTATTTGCGTTGGAGTTAAGCGATGAGCAGTTAATGCATTACGCTGTACGGCTTGGCGCAGATTGTGCCTTCTTCATTAAGAACAAACCGATGCTGGCCACAGGAATTGGCGAGCAGGTTACAGACGTAGCACTCTCTTTGAAAGGGAAGTTCATTTTATTGGTGTATCCAAATATTCATGTTTCTACTAAAGATGCTTTTTCTAATATCAATCCAAAAAAACCTGCACTTCATATTAAACAGATATTCGCAGAGAAAAATATTTCTGAATGGAAGCACTGCTTAATAAATGATTTTGAAGCATCGATTTTTAATACCTATCCGATACTCCTGAATCTCAAACAGCGATTGTATAATTCGGGAGCAGCGTATGCCTCCATGTCGGGATCCGGCTCGTGCATGTATGGGATTTTTGAAAAGAATCCTCAGATAGATTTTCCTGAAAAATTTACGGTATGGTCAGGTAGGCTTTAGCTGTTATTATTGTTTCTTGCTTTTGCCAAAAGAAGTTCTCAAAGAACTCGCTTTGAGCGCATCAAGTTTGGTCTCCTTGAATAAAACCTTCATAAAATACAACCCCAGCACCACTGAAAGGATTCCAAATATGGCTCCAAAATAAGCATCAATCACAAAATGCTGAAGAAGATAGACCCTTGATAACCCTACCAAAAATGCCAGTACAAACATTAATGATGATATTACAGTCCCCCGATTATTGATGATAATAAATAGCAAGGCAAAAATAGCAAAGCCTGTTGCGGTATGACCCGATGGAAAGGTATTGGCACTATGAACATCTACCCCATCGACAAAATTTAATGAAACACTTTCATCGAAATAGGCCATCGGCCTATCCATACCTTTAAATATCCCCCTTTTGAAAATCGAAATAATAATAGCCTGAAACAGGATGGAAAAAGCGACTAAAATGGCACTATAGTAGTTATAAAAAAGTGTGGCGATCAGTAAAACTGCCAATAAATTCCCATCCCCGAGGTGGGTGATGTATTTAAAGCATACATCCAATGCAGGATAATGAAATTGATTAATGAGCAATTCAAATTCACCTTTTGGAAAAACCAAAACAGGGTATAAAAAAATGATTGCAGTACCCAGGCTTAATGCCGCAAATTTTGAATGTAGAAAATCTTTCATCATCGAATTCATATTTATTGACCGATTTACCAAATATAATTACTTTCTGCCTTGAGGGAATTTTACCTCAAATTATCGGTTTCCAGGTATTTACGTCTATAATATTTATTCAGAAAAGGATGCGCCAAAACAGAAAGAAGGATAATACATGCTCCGATATAAAACCCGGGATGCATTTTTTCTTTTTCCCCGAATATTAAAACTGCTAGAATAATACCATAAATTGGCTCCAGATTTATGGTAAGATTTACCGAAAAAGCAGAAATATTTTTCATGATTTCAATGGAGGCCGAATAGGCATACACGGTACATACAATAGCTAATATAGCAATATAGAACAAATCAGATGACGATAATTCGAGATTTAGCTGTTGATTTCCGGCAAAAAATAGTTTGTAGATAGGAAAAAACAACACTATTGAAAAACATGCTCCTGCCATTTCATAAAAGGTCACGGTATGATGGTGCTGTGTCTTTGCAAAGCGTGCATTAATTACTGTAAATAGCGCCGCTAATAAGGCGGACAGCAATGCCAGAAACAACCCCATTGCGTGGTTAAATTCAAAAAGAAATATAATATATAACCCACCGATTACGATTACTCCGAGATATACTTCGTACCACTTGATTCGTTTTTTCAAAATCAGTGGCTCTAAAAAGCTTGTCCAGAATGATGTTGTTGCCATGCCTGCAAGACATACTGAAGCGGTAGAAATTCTGGCAGAGGTGAAAAACAATATCCAATGTCCGGCAATGAGTGATCCTGTTAATATAAGTTTGGCAACTTCCTTTCGGCCTATGCGAAAAGACAACTTATTGAAGTACATCACGAGGGCCAATCCACTGGAGGCGATTAATGTTCTATAAAAAACGATCTCTACCTGAGGGATGGTA
Organism: Cyclobacteriaceae bacterium; assembly: GCA_030589835.1. The sequence goes on along the minus strand of JAUUZS010000168.1, from coordinate 4,889 downwards.
ATAAGCAACCCTAGAATGGCAGTAAATCCCCATATAAAAACTAAAAAATGCAAATGGAGATAATTTTTAAACTCAGGAATCAACTGGGAACAGTTTGGTAAATAATCAGTCCTATACTTGTAAAAATAATATTCGGAATCCATATCGCTATAATCGGAGCGATACTTCCTGCCTCGGCTGATGTGCGCGAAAAAATAAAGAAAATGATATAAATAAATGCCAATAAAAACCCCAGGGCTATTTGAAAACCGGCACCTCCCCTGGCCTTCCTCGCAGATACGCCCAAACCGATAAAGGTCAATATCAATGCGGCAAACGGTGCGGTAAAACGGATGTATTTTTCGATTTCATACACTTCAATATTATCGGCGCCTCTCATTTCAAGAACATCAATATAGGCATAGAGCTCATTCATGGTAAGTGTTTCGAACCTGCTATAGTCATTGGCGAAATCTTTTGGGTGGATCCGGAGTGTGGTATCCATGGTTTTTCCATAAGAAAACACTTCTTCCATTCCATCTATTTCTCTTTTCTCCCAATTTTTTAGGCGCCATTTTTCAGTTTCATCGCGCCATTCCATTCTTGTAGCTTCTAGTTTATTCACCAAAACGCCATCCACGATTGTCTCCAGCGTTGGTCTGTAGGCCACATTGGTTCCAATATTATAACTTTGAAAATAGAATAAGGTAGTAGGTGATATTTTGATGTGAACGTTTCTCCCGGTATAATGATAGGTGCTCTTTATGTATTCCATTTCAAAAGACACTCTCTCCTTATTCCCATCGGGGATGATCCAGCCACCGAAGTAAAAGGAGATACCTGCTATAATAAGCGCCCCCATCATATAGGGCCTCATAAGCCTTCTGAAGCTTACCCCACTACTTAGTATGGCGATAATTTCAGAATGCTGTGCCAGCTGTGAGGTCATAAAAACCACGGTTATAAAAACCGTGATCGGGGCGATCATATTTGCAATATAAGGCATGTAGTTCATGTAATATCCTGCAATCTGACCGGCACTTAATTCATGATTTATGTAATTCTCATTATTCTCCGTAATATGAATGATCACGACTACAAGCTCGATCACGAAAATCACAAAAACATATGATTTCAGAAATTTTTTGAGAATATACCAATCCAGTATTTTCATGCTTTTACTTTTTTCTGCATCCTGCTGCCCTAATTATTCTAAAAGAAAGAAGTTCCCCTTTTTGCACGTTTACACATGCGTATTACAACCTTCTACTTACTTTTTTTATCATTGCCCTTTTCCATGTGTCAAAGGTACCTTCGGTAATTTTTTCACGGGCTTGTTTTACTAACCACAAATAGAACGCCAAATTGTGAATACTAGAAATCTGAGCCCCCAACATTTCTTTACTTATTATCAGGTGCCGCAGATATGCCTTGGAATAAAAAGTACTTATTTCATTTTCCAAACCGTTGTCAATACAAGTTAAATCATCCTTCCACTTTTCGTTTCTAATATTAATAACCCCCTCAGTAGTGAATAGCATGCCATTTCTTCCATTTCGTGTTGGCATCACACAATCAAACATATCCACTCCCAGGGCGATACATTCTAGAATGTTCTCAGGAGTTCCCACACCCATGAGGTATCGTGGTTTTTCTTTAGGCAAAATATTACATACCAGATCGGTCATTTCATACATATCCTCTGCAGGTTCGCCCACCGAGAGTCCTCCGATGGCGTTGCCATTGCGCTCAAAAGAGGCAATGGTCTCGGCAGATTCTGTCCTCAGGTCTTTATAGGTGCTTCCTTGTACAATAGGAAAAAGAGATTGTTCATAATCATATGCCGGAGCAGTCGCATCAAAATGGTCACAGCATCGCTTGAGCCATCGGTGTGTCATGTTCATGGAATTTTTCGCATATTCATAGTCGCAGGGAAAAGGAGTGCATTCATCAAATGCCATAACAATATCCGCTCCGATTATTCGCTGGATATCCATGACACTTTCAGGTGTAAAAAGGTGCCTGGACCCATCAATATGAGATTGAAAGTTTACCCCTTCTTCCTTTATTTTTCGTGCGTCGGCTAATGAATATACCTGATACCCGCCACTATCGGTGAGAATCGGCCTGTCCCAGCCATTAAATTTGTGCAAACCACCGGCTTTTTTAATCAGATCCAGGCCCGGTCTTAGATAAAGATGATAGGTATTGCCAAGTATTATTTGCGCCTTTATATCATTAATGAGTTCTCTTTGGTGGACCGCCTTTACCGTGCCTGCAGTACCAACAGGCATAAAAATCGGGGTTTCTATTTTTCCGTGGGCTGTTTCAAGTATTCCGGCACGTGCCTTTGTGTCAGGATCATTGGCTACCAAATCAAATTTCATTCAAAATCATTTTATAATATTGGCCACAAAAATAAGCGATAAATTTTATAATAAGATGCGAATATCGTTTTACATTTACCTTCAATTTTAAAGGTGTAAAATAATAAGTTAGATGGTCGAAGTCATATTTTGGGTGTTTGTGGTAAGTGCTGGGATTCAATTTTTATTCCATACCATTGTCACTATTGCGCTTATTGCGTATAAAAAGCCAGAAAAGAGCACTCTTGATTTGCCGGGGGTTTCGGTAGTGATAAGTGCAAAAAATGAGGTCGAAAACCTGAAAAAACTTATCCCACTTCTGTTAAAACAACAATTTTATTCATACGAGATAATTCTTATCGATGATAAATCCAGTGATGACACCTATGACTTTGCCATAGATCTGGATCAGAAAGAAGCAAATTTTAAGCTGGTTCGGATTGACAGCACACCGGACCACATCAATAATAAAAAGTATGCACTAACAATAGGAATTCGGGCGGCGAAATATGATTATATTATATTGACGGATGCAGATTGTTTTCCGGAAAGTGAATCATGGCTTAATGAAATGAGCCTTGGATTTACTTCAGACAAAAAGAAATACGTCATCGGGTATTCACAATATTATAAGGAAAAAGGGCTACTAAATTATTTTATAAAATATGAAACCCTGCTTACAGCCATTCAGTATATTGGCATTGGGCTACTCGGCAACCCATATATGGGAGTAGGAAGAAATATGGGCTATCGAAAATCGTTTTTCTTAGAAAAAAATGGATTCGGAAAATATCGTGAAGTGGTAGGAGGCGATGATGATTTGTTAATTAACCGCTATGCAAAACGAAAAAATACAAGCTTCGTAATTTCCCCGGATTCGACCATGTTCTCAATCCCAAAAACGAAATTGAGTGACTTTATTCTGCAAAAAACAAGGCATTTATCAGTTGGTAAGCATTATCGGGTAACTGACAAATTGTTGCTCGGATTTTTGTTGATTTCAAGAATTGTCTTTTGGGGCAGTTTTTGTGCTGCAATAATGTCAGTATTTCAAACTAATTTTGTTCTTGCTGGTTTTTTTCTTGCAATGGTATCATTATTGACATCCCTTTTGGTGTTGAAAAAGAAAACCGGAGACAAATCAAGTATATGGATGTTCCCGATTTTGGATTTGATATTCCTGTTTTACTATATTTCAACCGGACTCAAGGTATTGCTCACAAAAAAGGTTAAATGGAAGTAGACAAAAATTTTTCTGATAAGGCACTAGAAGATTTTCGGCTTATTGACAAAGCCATCATAGAACATGATGAGCAAGCATTTGCCGAGTTGATGAAGCGATACAATAAGCCGGTGTATCACATGATCTTGAAAATGGTGCGTAATGTGGATGATGCCGAAGACTTGACCATTGAGGCTTTTGCCAAAGCATTTAAAAATCTTAGCAAATTCAAAAAAGATTATACCTTCTCTACCTGGCTATTTAGAATTGCCACCAACAATGCCATAGACTTTATACGTAAAAAAAGGCTGGAAACGATGAGCCTCGATACTTCCTTCAAAGATGATAGTGGTGAAGCGGTCAAAATTGATGTGGAGAATAATGAACTCAACCCAATGGAGGAGACAATAAAAAGCCAGAAAATTGAGCTCATCAGGATATTTGTCGATAAACTCCCTCCGAAATATCAGCGATTAGTAAAGCTGAGATATTTTGAAGAGCTGTCTTATGAGGAAATTGCCAGAGAACTCGAAGCCCCACTTGGGACTATAAAAGCTCAACTCCACCGCGCACGCGAGCTGATGTACGATTTGGTGAAAGGCAAAAAAGAGCACATCTAGAAGAATTATTCAGGAAATTAATAATGAGACTTATGATGAGTTTGAAGTCCTGTCAGACCGGCAAATCATCTCTGCAAAGAATAAAGATTTATTAATTATTGTGCTAAGCATGCATCCCTATTTTGAACTCATACCAAGCTATTTCCCCGAATTAACTGACAAGCAGTTGGATCAGTATGGAAAATTATGGGATTTTTATCATGATTGGAATGCTAAAATCAATGTCATATCCAGAAAAGACATTGATGAGCTGTACCTGAGGCATGTGTTGCATTCGCTTGCCATTGCCAAAGTTTTTAAATTCAAAAAGGGCATTGATGTGCTGGACGTAGGAACCGGTGGCGGATTCCCGGGTATCCCATTAAGTATTTATTTTGAAGATGTAAATTTCACCTTGACCGATTCTATTGGAAAAAAAATAAAGGTGGTCAATGAAGCGATAAATGCATTAAACCTCCAAAACGCTCAGGGGATTCAGATCAGGGCAGAAGAGGTAACCAAACAATTTGATGTGGTGGTGAGTCGCGCCGTTACCAATCTTCCAACGTTTGTCTCATGGGTATCGAAGAAAATTAAGAAAGGGAAATCCTCAGGATTCAACAATGGAATCATTTATATAAAAGGAGGAGACCTGGAAGAAGAATTAAGCGAGGTTTCATGGCCTGCTGAAATTTATGAAATCCCCACTTTTTTTAAAGAAGG
>JAUUZS010000334.1 GCA_030589835.1 Cyclobacteriaceae bacterium | reverse complement strand
GGGATTGAATCCTTCCATATAAAACAAGATGATGGAGCCTGTCCAGCCTGCCCATACATAAAAGGATATATGCGGGTCCTAATATGGTTGATATCACCGTGATCATCTCGGCAATTCGAATAATTGGTTTTCTCCATTCTACATCGAGTAAATAAAGAATCCCTGAAATCAAAGCGCCTGCATAGCTGATCCCTATATAGAATATAAAATTGACGATATAAACTCCCCAGACCACATTATCCCTCATTCCTGTTATGATATGCCCTTCGACATATTGTAGCACTATTGCCGGCCAGCCTGCTAAAAACATAAAGGTCATTAGAATGAGCATCACTTTTTCAAACCGGCTCGATGACTCTAATTGGGGGGCAAAACTTTTCAGTACAGCTACGGTATTTTTATCAAGTTTCATCGTGTTTCTTTTTTAATTTTTGACCTTGCTACTTTGTATCTGTCTTTAATCTCATCTGAGAGATCTTTGAATCCATTTTCTGGATGGAAGAGCCGGTTGACAGGCGGTAAATAATATACGCTGGGCCGGGTGCCCAATTCTTCCATGTAGCGATATCCTGCGCGATCATAAATCAATTGACTAAATCGTACCGTTTCCACACCATTGGTGACCACATCTTCATTTTTATCACCGTAATACAGCACGCCATTGGGACAGGCATCAATACATGCCGGCAATTTATTCATCCGTGCCATATCGGGGCAAAAATCACATTTACCCACCGTGCCCGCTTTTTGTGGGACGCTGGTTTCGGGGTTTCCATGCTCCTCTTCCTTGGATTTGTCCTTGGGTTCTGCCCAGTTAAATACCCTTGATGAGTACGGGCAAGCGGTCATACAAAATTTACAGCCAATGCACCTTTGGTTATCAATCAACACTAATCCATCCTGCCTTTTGAAGGTAGCGCCCACCGGGCAAACATTTACACAAGATGGGCTGTTGCAATGAAAACAGGGTTTTGGAAACCAATACGAGGCCGTATCCTCACTATCTTTCATCAAAAAAACCTTTATCCATTCATCCTCCGGAGGTAGTTGGTGCATACTTTGGCAACTATCAACGCACTTGCGCGCATTACGACATTTTGCAAGATCAATCACCATTACATATTCTTTATTCGGGTCTCCCTTTCTGGCTTCCTCATTCGATACCTGATGGGTATGCGCATGAATGGCATCTTTATTAACTTCGGCAAGCTTTCCATCTGGCAGCAGAACCTTGACCTTTTCTTCATCCTCATCTGTTTTGTTTGCATTGCACGAAGTGAGCATTCCTGAACTGGAAATGGTGGCACCGGCGGCAAGGGAAAAACCACATTTTAGAAATTTCCTCCGATCAGATTTTTTCTGTTTTGGGTTCCTTTTCATGATTTATAAATAATTTAGGTGTATAGGCAATCATTGAAAAATACTCAATAGGGGTTGGAGCGATTGAAAAATATGGGTGTTTAGAGTTAATAATTTAATCATTAATACAGCCTTATCAAAATCGCAGCCATTTTATCGTGTATTTTCATTGAAAAATTGTACAAAATGAATGATTTCGCCCAAAAACAAGGAAAAATTAGGTTCAATATTATAATGCTAATGAGATGTGCTTCAATTGGATAATTGGGCTAAACCCATAGACTAACCGTTCATCACTAAATTATCTTATTATTGATTATATGAATAAATTGCAATCAATGAATATAATCTAACCTTTGTCATAGTTTTGCACAATTAAATTAGCTTATTTTGCCACATCAATTACGGAGTAAGTGACTGAAATTTTTTCAGCCCTAATTCCTGTTATTACAGATTGCCAGCTTAATTTATTTAACAGAAAGGAACTATTAGTATGAGATTTTTTAAGTTTTTATTTTCAGGAACCTTCATGGGGATTTTACTAGTCATATTTGCAATAGCAATTGGATATGCAACCTTTATTGAAAATGATTTTGATGCGACCACGGCCAAAATGCTGATCTACAACGCACGATGGTTTGAAGTACTCATGCTCCTAATGGCCATTAATTTTTCGGGAGCCATTTTTACCAGGCAGTTGTATCGAAAAAGCAAGCTGAACATCCTATTGATTCATGTTTCTTTGATTATCATCTTGTTTGGCGCAGCCATAACAAGGTATATAGGCTTTGAGGGCATGATGCACATCAGGCAAGGCCAAACCACAAACCGTTATTCATCTGCCGAAACTTACTTCAATGTTCAGGCAGTAGCAGGGGCAGAACAATCGAATATCAGCAAAAGGATTTGGTTGTCTCCTGTCAATAAAAATATGTTTAATGAAACAGTCGATATTAATCAATCTGAATTTAATATTTCAATTGAGCAGTACATTCCAAACGCTGTCGAAGAATTGGTCCCGGATCCAAATGGCATTGCATGGTTAAGTTTGGTTAGCGCAGGGGCACAGGGGAGAAAGAATACAAACCTAAAAGATGGAGCGTCTGCGACATTGAATGGCCTTGTGGTAAGTTTTGGGGATACCACCAAGCCGGGAGACATTCAATTTATCAGTAAAAACGGGGTTTTGCTTATGAAATCTGCTGTAGCCGTCTCTGAAATACCTATGGAGTCAGGTAGCCAGGGCGATGGACCCTTGCCTAGCGGTGAATTTATACCTGTTGCATCAAGGCAGGTTTTTCAATTTCCTAATATGAACTTGATGATTAGTAATTTTGCCGAGAAGGCATCATTCGCTTATACCCCGTCCACCCGCGAAAATCAACAAGTAGAAAGGGTAGCAAAAATCAAGATTGAAAATGAATCCCTGCATAGGGAGATATTTTTGAAATGGGGAAGATGGGAAAAATTACAGATAAATGGCATTGATTTATCATTCAAAATGGGAAAACAGAACTGGGTTCTGCCCTTTGATCTGCGTCTCAACGAATTTATTCTGGAACGCTATCCGGGGTCAAATAGCCCATCTTCCTTTGCAAGCGAAATCACGCTTCTCGATAAAGAAAATAATGTTGAAAAGCCATACCGGATTTTTATGAATAATATATTGGAATATAAAGGGTATCGGTTTTACCAGTCTTCTTACGACCAGGATGAGCAAGGCACCGTACTGTCCGTCAACCATGATTATTGGGGCACTGTGGTGACTTACATCGGATATTTTTTATTGTTCGGAAGTTTGATTGTTTCCTTTTTTACTAAGAAAACACGTTTTGTCAGAGTTTCTCAGCAGATTAAAGAAACCCATGATAAGCGCAAAAAATTGTTGGTTTCTGTGTTGATATTGGCTTTTGCATTCATTGGTGTACAAGGCGTGTGGGCTCAGGATGATCATGAAATCGGCAGAGGCCATGCTGCATCGTTTGGCAAATTGTTGATACAAAACAAGGACGGCAGGATTGTTCCTCTGAATACCACGTCCAATATGGTTCTGATGAAAATCTATAAGAAAAGCAGTTTTGAAGGATTGACACCTGATCAGGTTTTTCTTGGTATGATTTCAAACCCTGAGCATTGGCAAAATAAAAAAATGATCAAAGTTGGTGATCCAGCTTTGCAATCTTTGCTTGGTATAAAAGGTAAGTACGCTGGCATGACCGATTTTTTTGACGAAAAAGGACAGTATATTCTCAAAGAGCAAATTGATGTAGCATATGCAAAAAAACCGGCACTGCGCAACATGTTCGATAAAGAACTCATTTATGTTGACGAGAGGGTGAATGTGTCATATATGGTGTATAACGGATCCTTGTTTAACGTATTGCCGGTAGAAAATAACACGACCAGCCATTGGGAATCCCCATTAAATATGCATGACCATGCCAATAATGAAAATGCATCGTTGGGAGTCTCGTTATTTAGCCAATATTTGGAGAAATTGAATGTCGGTATAACATCTGTAAATTACCATGAAGCTGATGTAGCCTTAGAGAACCTGAAGGAATTTCAGCTCAAAGTGGGGGCGGCCATTATTCCTCCACAGACCAGAATAAACATGGAAGTGTTTTACAACAATGTGAACATTTTCAAATCGCTCTTTCCGGTATTTATGCTGCTGGGCATGGTACTATTTGGATTTCACTTTGTCCAGATTTTCAAACCCGCATTAGAGTTTAAAATTATTATACGCATACTTGTTGGGATTTTGATTATTGCCTTTGCGGCACAGACATTTGGTCTGGGATTGAGATGGTATATATCTGGTCATGCTCCATGGAGTAATGGATATGAGTCCATGATCTATATTGCCTGGGCTACAATGCTGGCCGGGTTTTCATTTATGAAAAAATCACCGATTATTCTTTCCGTAACGGCTTTAGTAACAGGAGTGACGCTGCTTACTGCCCACATGAGCTGGATGAATCCCGAAATCACCAACCTTGTTCCTGTACTGAAGTCATACTGGTTGACCATCCACGTGGCAACAATCACTGCCAGTTATGGATTTTTAGCCCTTAGCGGCATGACAGCATTTCTGAATCTCTGCATCATGATATTCAGAAATGAAAGCAATGTACAGCGTATCAATTTAACACTCAAGGAATTGTCTCTTATCATTGAATTATCATTATCGGTAGGATTAGTATTGCTCGTGATTGGTAATTTCCTTGGCGGTATCTGGGCAAATGAATCCTGGGGAAGATATTGGGGTTGGGATCCAAAGGAAACGTGGTCCCTGGTTACCATTATTGTGTACTCCTTTATTTTGCACATGCGACTTGTACCTGGGCTAAGGAGTACATTTTCCTTCAATTTCATGTCCATGTTTGCCTTTAGTTCTGTATTGATGACCTATTTTGGCGTAAATTATTATCTGTCAGGATTGCATTCATATGCCTCTGGTGATCCGGTGCCAGTGCCAACGTTTGTGTATTATACATTGGCCGTAATGATTTTAATCAGTGTCCTGGCAGCCTATAACGATTTGAAAATAAATGACCAGTCGCCTGTAATGGATGAAGAAGAAAGTTAAAATCAAATAGAATCGTTTGAAAGATCGGACTCATTTGTTGATGTGAAGATTCAGTTTCTTGGTGCTGATCTTCTTCTTTGCGAAAAGCAACAATAAAAGGCTAAGGAATTTGAAACGCATATGAGTGAAGGGTTTGATGCATAGAATTTGTGAATTTTATTTCTTTAGTCACCGTAATTCGCCATAAATTTTTGCAGGCTTTTGAATTGAGTTTGTATTCAACTAGAAGACTAATTAGTGTCTGTCCATAAAGTTCTTGATTTTTGATGCCTGCCTGGTCCGGTAGGCAGGAATTTTTGGCTTTCTAAATGCAGCAAATGCGTGGGTATTAGGCAAGTTGAGAAAGGCAAAAAGGCGCAAAAGGATGAATATTTCAATTCGATGACTTTATGGACAGGCTCTAATTAAAGCAGCATTCTTACAGAAGGAATAGGTACTACATCAGGTGTTTTATTTTTCTATGTTG
>JAUUZS010000163.1 GCA_030589835.1 Cyclobacteriaceae bacterium | reverse complement strand
GTACATGGCATTTGCAAAAATGTACCCGGGGTCATTTTCAAGAATTTCAGCTTTTGGATCTTTATAAAAAGCTTTCAATTTGTCTTCATCCACCAGGATAGAATGAGAAAACATATAATTGGCAAATGCGTGATAATCTTCATTTTTTGAGGCCTTAAAATCTGTAAACAGTGACTTGGCACCATCTGAGTTCAGGTTTACCGCAATAAGTACTTCAGGAATAAATCCAGCATCAACATCATCCATCATAAATTTCATCATAGCTATAAGCACCTTTTTATCAATATCTGCATTATAATCCTTGAAGAAACTTTCAGCAACTCCTCTATATTTATTGATGCTTGCCTCCATAGCTTCCTTATCTTTTTCTTCATCTTTTAGTGCTTTGATCAAGCCGCTCATCTTGTAACCAGACTTTACAAACTCAATTCCAAAACCGGCCTCAAAATGATAATAGAAAGGAAGGTTATATTTTTTTACCTCCTTGTACGCTTCTCCGATATCAGCTATAGGATCACCATATTTTTTTGTTCTCGATTTTTTGGATTCTATCCAGGCACTCAATTCTTTTTCTATGGCCACCTTTTTTCCATAAACATCAAGATTTTTCAAGCCATTTGTTTGCCCTATAAAATATTTCCAATAATTGCTAACTCCAGCATATTTAGACGCATAAGCCAATCTGACGGCAGGATCCGCGTCCATGCCTTCTTTCATGATCTCAAGCTTTTTTCCTCGTATTTTTACTCTTGAAGGGTTGGTTTCCTCAATAGCCAGATCTACTCCAAAAGACGTCAGGTAACGGTTAGTTGATCCGGGATATCCAAATATCATGGCAAAGTCATTTTCTTGCACACCATCAAGTGAAATGGGTAAATGATGCTTGGGCTTTAACGGAATGTTTTCCGGGGAATATTTTGCTGGCTTACCATCAGGCCCGCTATACACTCTAAACAATGAAAAATCACCGGTATGTCTTGGCCACATCCAGTTGTCCGTATCTCCCCCAAATTTACCAATCGATTCTGGTGGCGCCCCCACTAATCTTACATCATGAAAGGATTCATATACAAATAGATAAAATTCATTTCCCTCATAAAATGATTTTACTTTCACATCATAATGCGTATCTCCTTTTGCCTCAGCAGTTATCTCAGCAATAACCTCATCAATAATTTCTGCTCTTTCACCTTCAGATATTTTATTAGATACTTTTTTTAGCACCTTATCCGTAACATCTTCTATCCGAACCAGGAACTGCACAAAGAGCCCTTCATTTGGTTTTTCATCTCTATTGGATTGCGCCCAAAAACCATTGGTAAGGATATCATTCTCTACCGTGCTGTGTTTTTGAATAAAACTATACCCACAATGGTGGTTGGTAAGTAATAAACCTTCGTTTGATATAATCTCTCCAGTACAGAATCCTCCTCCCATATTAACTATCGCATCTTTCAGAGAAGAATGATTGATACTATAAATTTCATCAGCGGTTAATTGAAGACCCATTTTTTCCATATCGACCTGGTTTAAACGGTCGATATGCAATGGCAACCACATACCTTCGTCAGCAAATGCAGAGGCACTCAGTCCTATACATAAAAATAATACTATTAATTTCTTCATATTTACTTCCAAAAAAATATTAAAAAAAAGTTATTTGGCGTTTTGCTCAAAATTACTAAAATGCCACAAATAAATTGAAATAAAGTGCGTGTTCCCGCTCAATATTCATAGAATATTCCCATCTCATCACGAAATCGTAGAAAGAAATGATATCTAGCCCTATTCCCCCACCATAAATATACCTGTCTGTCAACAATTCATTCTCAATATATCCTGCATAATTTACCATATATCCATGGTCAAAATTTAAGGTTAAGTAAGCAGAAAATGGAACCTTATTAAATTGCTTTAATTTTACTACATCGCTTATATCTGTTTCGAATGAAAACAACAATCGCTTTAAAGTGTTTTTATTCACAGTAAAATGTTGCCCTTCAATAACATACTTTTCATAACCTCTCAAAAACTCATTCCCAAAACCAATGCCACTAAGATTATAGTATGGCTGTCGGGCAGGAGTCGATACGTGCGCCGTAATACTTGATCCAAAGTAGAATTTCTTCCCTAAATCAAAATATCTTGAATACCTTCCATTTGCTGCAAAGATGTTGACATCATCAATAATTCCGATCCCAATTTTGTCAAGCTTAAGTTTGAAATAAGCTCCTGACAAAGGATAAGAAATGAAATCCCTATAATCCCAGGTGAAGGAATAAGTAAGCGCAAAATATTTTTGGTGATTGTTCCCATCAAGGAAATAATCCGGGTTTTGAGATACCACAGAATCTGTAATGTTTGTGGATGAATAGTGCACCCCGAAGCTATGCGAAGAATAAAAATCAGGTCTAAATCCTAAAGAAATACCACCACGCCATCGATCTCTAAGCACTTCTTCAGCGTCTAAAAACTGCAATCGGTGTTCAAGGGTTTTATATGCAATATTTTTATTTGTTGAATAGTCCCCGTAAAAGCCCAACCCTAGTTTTTGCTTTTTATCAATATAAGGGAGTGAGTAAGAAAGCCTGAACCGTTTTGTGTAGCCCAATTGCGCTGTTATGTTTAGGATTTCGCCCCTGCCTCTGAAATTGAAATGACGTAGTTTTAATCCCCAATCGACCCTGGAAAGGTCGGCATTTTGGTTTACCCACCACTCGGTAAAGTTTCGGTCTGCAAGGTCAAATATCGGAACAGGAAAAAAATACCACCGTTCGGCTACGCGGATAATAATATCCACTTTTTCCTCTGACAATTCAATCAAATTAATGTCGACGCTAAGAAAAAGTTTGGTGTTCATTACTTTTCTTTTGTCAGCCTCAATGATTTCTTCCAATTCAGATTTACTAATAAATTGACCATCATAAATGCTCAACTCTCTTCTGATAATATGCTCCTTGGTTTTTTTATACCCAATAATAAAAATTTTGTCGATTTGTACAGTATCAATAGATAACGAACCGGGGACTTGACCAACAATCCCACTTGTTCGGGGAGTCGCATAGCCATTGCTACTCAATAGTGTTATACATGCCACCCCTATGAAAAATGAGCGTATCAATTTAAGATATTATACATATTGGATAATTTTCAACCCTAAAAATTGGGAAACAACTTAAAACTGGAAATATGCGTTTATATTGCCAGCTATTATTCTCCTTCTGGCTTTTTTGGTTGCAGTTTTTTCAAATTTAAAAGTACTAAAGCCCCCCAAAGGACAAGAGGTATGCTTAATATTTGCCCCATATTCAGGCTCATGGTATTTTCGAAGTCAACCTGATTTTCCTTGACATATTCATATAAAAACCTCAAGCCAAACAGGGTGACCAAAAATATACCAAATATCATTCCTTCGGGCAAATGACCTTGTTTTCTTTTCCATATATAGAATAAAAGCAAGAATAATAGCAAGGATGACATGGATTCGTAAAGCTGTGCCGGATGTCGCGTAATGGCCTTGGTTTTGATTGTTGCAATTTGTAGCCCTCGCGATGATTGACTCGTCTCAAATGCAATCTGATGTCCGACAGGTTCATAAATGTGCATCGCCACATACTTGTAATTGCTTAAAATCGTCTTGACATTCGTCACAACGATCTGACTACTCATTGCAGTGGAATTTACTGCTTTACTAAATAGGATTTCGATTTGGACAGGTACATAGCCATTATCATCAATTTCCCGACTCTCGTCTTTCAGTAAATTTACTTCATCGATCTGAGGCATATATTCCAGTCTGTCTATCACGTCCCGGGCGAAAACTACCCCTTGCTCCGATCTCATCGGAATTCCAATAATTTCGGAATTCAGAAAATTGCCGAATCGTATAAATGCTCCGATTATTGCTACACCGATCACTATACGGTCAAAAACCCACAAATAACTTTGGCCCGGTCTTTTTCTCTTTTTCCAAATAAAGGTCCAGCTAAATGGATTGATATCAACATAATAATGCACATACAAGTAAATACCGGTCAATATTCCAACCGCTGCCCCATGACTGGCTAATCCACCTTCCCAGGTTTTAAAAATGCTCATTGGATCTTGCAAATACCGCATAGGTTCATAGAAGAATACATGCCCAAGACGGGCGCCAACAATGGTGGCAATGATCATCCACAAAGTGAGCGAATCCACATCTTTTTCCGGCTTTCCTTCCGCTTTAAAAAAGCGGTACATTAGTTGCTGACCAACAATAAATCCGACGGCAAATAATAAACCATACCATCTCACGTCACCGAGATTAAAGCTGCCAATTTCAAAATCAAAATTTGGAAATATTTCCGGATTTGGCGACCAGATGATGTAATTAAAAAGATTCATTTCTATTAGGTTAAAATTTTTGTGAATATAGGAATAATGCCCGTGAATTATTTTTATAAATGATCTAATTCGGCAAGTTCATCTAAATAACCAGATGATAATATGGGAAATCTGCACCATGTCCGCGGATCTACATTAAAATCATCCAAATGAAAAGCAGGGGCTGTTCTTTCCCTTTTCCATTGATTTTTGCACCATAACGTAAAAAACTTTTTAATATGAAATTTCAACAGCCCACTATTTTCTAGCTTTCGCTTTTTTAATATTTTATATGTTTCTACCGGAGAACGTTTATCTCTGATGGCCAACTTTTCTATTTCGACGATAACTGGATAGGGCATCAAATCCTCCTCATCAGTTTGTGTCTTTTCAAGAGGTCTCAGCTCGGCAGTAGGATTGAGGCCATTCACTCTCCTCAAACTTTTATAGCCTAGATTATGCTCTGCCCAAACAAGCCAGTTCAGAATAAAGTGTTTATCAATGGCTGCAATTGGTGCAATACTGCCGCTAGTATCGCCATCCATGGTAGCATATCCCACATCCCCTTCACTTCGATTAGATGTGACCAGTAGCAATGCGTTTTTAATATTAGCAATCATCCAAATAATTGGTGACCGTGCTCTTGCCTGAATGTTCTGCATGGCCAGATCATCCTTTTCCCAAGACAATGACCTGTTCAAAACATGTTCTATTTTAGATGAATAAGAATCCACTTCATCATCGATTTTCCAATGATCAAATTTAGCACCTATCTCAGCGGCAAGTTCGCGGGCACTATCCAAGGTCTCCTTTGATGAATTTACTGTTCCCTGGTAGGCACAATGAAGGATATGGTTTGCAATATATTTGTGTTGCTCACTTTCATTCAAAGAACTACATGCCTCCAAAAGACTGTTTAAATGCATTTTATTAAGACAGGCCTCTAAACCTATTTCCAGAACACTTCGCCGAATCATTTCCGAAACAAGCACTGCACAGGTAGATGAATCCGCTCCCCCGGAAAGGGACAACACAAATCCGTTACTATGGCTTTTGCGCAAATAATCAAATAATGCAAGCGCCTCCGCCTGGGTAAATATTTCATTTTTTTCCTCCGGGGGAATGGAAGATAATGTACTCGAAGGTTTAGAATCTGTCGGGTCAATATCTATCGAGATGAGGTTTACATCTTTAAATGATAATTTATTATTGTAGTGCATCAATTTTCCATGCCCGGCAATTACAATCTCACCATCATAAATCATTCTTCCTGCTTCGTTACCCAAGAGATTTGTATAAATATAGTAGCAAGCAAACTCCCCGGAACTTTCCACAACAAGATTTTCTCGTTCAAAAGATTTGCCAAATGCAAAATGACTGGCACTAGGATTTAATATCAATTGAACATGTTTATCCTTTAAGCGACAGGCTGGCCTGTCTGGCCTCCATGCATCCTCACAAATTTCAAAGCCTGTATGCACCCCAAACAGGTCATATGTCAAGTCACCGAAGGGCACATTTTCGTTATTGATTTGGTAGTCAATGATCTCACCCGCCTGCCAGGAGGTAAACCAACGTGGCTCATAGTGTACGCCTTCATTGGCCAAAAATTGTTTTGCTGTTATGCCAATAATTTTTTTATTTTTTAATACAACGACACAATTATATGTTTTCTCTTCAATGCGAATTGGGATGCCAATTGTTACAGCAATACCCGCAGTGTGATTAGCTATTTCAGGAATGTAAGAGCGTGCTTTTTGAGGCAACCAATCGCTCAAAAATAAATCTTCACAACCATAAGCGGTAAGACAAAGCTCGGGAAGGCATAATATTTTCACCCCTTCTGATTTGGCCATTTCTATGGCGTCCTCAATGTTTTTCAGGTTATTATCCCAATGAATGGGAATTTGATTTAATGCCGCGCCGGCGACTTTTATTTTTGCCATTTAACTATATCTAATCAATAAGGCGCAAAGATAATCAGACCTCAGTAATTCTGGTAAAAATGAAAGAACAATCATATATATCTGACCACCTGCGAAACTGGCAGACAATTCATCTATAATGATTTATTATTCAATATGAAGTTTTACACATGATTTTTGTGCTGCATCCTGCTCGGCCTTCTTCTTGCTGAAGCCGTGGCCTTTTGCTACCGGCTCGCCCTCTACTAGAAGTTCAGCTATAAACTCTCGATTGTGGCTGGATCCTTTTACTTCAGTAATTTTAAATTTAACATCCTTATTCTGTCGATGTGCCCATTCAATTATTCTACTCTTATAATTTGGGTTTACCAGGACAATTTTTTCCAGGTCATATTGCTGGCGCAATAATTTTCGGACGATAAATTTTCTTGTCGTTACATATCCTTTATCCAGATATACAGCTCCAATTATCGCCTCCAGGGTATCTCCGTATATAGATTTATACGCCTGCCGGCTTTTTCTATTATTGGTATATTCAACGATATCTGTGATGCCCATATTTTTTGCGACAATATTTAAGGCATCACGATTTACGATCCTGCTTCTGATTTCGGTAAGAAAACCTTCGTCCTTTAAAGGGTATTTTTTAAAAAGATACTCTGCGACTACAGAGCCAAGAATAGCATCTCCGAGGTATTCCAATCTTTCATTTGATTCCCTAAAGCCTTTATTATTCTGTTTTGCAATGGAACGATGCTGAGTGGCTAATTTATACAATTCAATATTGCCGGGAGTAACTCCGACAAGGGCCTTTACTGATTTAATTAACTTTCTATCGCTTTTAGGACTAAAAAATAACAAAACATTAATTTTCCTCCTGCTCAAAGGAGATCTGTTTAGTTGAACTTCTTAAAAAGTACAGAGACGTTATGGCCACCAAACCCAAAAGTGTTGCTTAAAACAGCATTCACTTCTCGCTTTTGTGCCTTATTATAAGTGAAATTCAATTTATTATCCAATTGATCATCATCGGTAAAATGATTGATTGTTGGAGGAATAATTTGATTTTCTATAGCAAGTATCGCTGCCAATGATTCTACTGCTCCTGCTGCGCCTAACAAGTGCCCGGTCATCGACTTGGTCGAGCTTATATTAAGCTTGTAGGAATGCTCTCCAAAAACATTTTTGATCGCTTTGACTTCACTAATGTCACCTAACGGTGTTGATGTTCCGTGCACATTAATATAATCTATTTCTTCAGGTTGCATATTTGCATCCTCCAATGCATTTTTCATGACCAAAGTTGCGCCTCGTCCTTCAGGATGGGGAGCTGTAATATGGTGTGCATCGGCTGATAGTCCTCCTCCGACTAATTCAGCATAAATGTGTGCCCCGCGATTTTGCGCATGTTCCAATTCTTCAAGAATTAAGGCTGCTCCTCCTTCTCCCAACACAAAACCATCCCTGTCCCGGTCAAATGGACGTGAAGCTGTTTCCGGAGAATCATTTCTTTCAGAAAGGGCTCTCAGGGCGTTAAACCCACCAATTCCTGATTCCACAACAGAAGCTTCTGAACCTCCTGATATCATGACGTCGGCTTTGCCCAGTCGAATATAATTGTAGGAATCAACTAGTGCATTTGTTGCAGAAGCACATGCTGATACGGTAGCAAAATTCGGACCTCTAAAGCCATATTTAATACTTATATATCCGGCACTGATGTCTGCAATCATTTTTGGAATAAAAAACGGATTAAATCTTGGAGTTCCATCTCCTTGATTAAAATCAGTTATTCCATCCTGAAAAGACTGTATTCCACCAACTCCTGATCCCCAAATCACACCGGCTCTGTCTTTATTTATTTTTTCCACATCAATACCAGAATTGCTAAATGCTTCCTGGACTGAAACTAGAGCGAAAATTGTAAATAAATCCATTTTCCTGGCTTCTTTTCGATCCAGAAAATCGGCTGCATTAAAGTTTTTTACTTCACATGCAAAGGTAGTTTTGAATTTTGAAGCATCAAATCGCGTAATAGGGGCAGCACCACTAACACCGTTTACCAACCCGTCCCAAAAATCTTTGACGTTATTGCCAATCGGTGTTAGCGCTCCTAACCCGGTAACTACTACTCTTTTTAAATTCATAAAAGAATTTT
>JAUUZS010000386.1 GCA_030589835.1 Cyclobacteriaceae bacterium | reverse complement strand
GATTACAATGGTATTTTCTCTTTTCCCTGAATTCTTTAAGATATCCATTAATTTACCTACCCCCTGGTCTATGCGCGAAACGGATTGGTAATATTGTGCCAGCTCTTCACGGCTTTCTTTGGTATCTGGTAAAAAGGATGGTACCAACACGCTATCGGCGGAATAATGATTTGCTTCAACGCCTTCATATCCTTCCGGCAAATTTCCAAATGAATTAGGTTCCCACCAGTTTTCTGGTTTGAATGGATTCCCGCGGTGTGGATCATCGGTACAGAAATATAGAAAAAAAGGCTCCTGTGTTTGAATAAAATCGCTACAATTATGCGCCATCTCCACTGTGTTTCTTGGGTTTGCCGCAATCACTTCATCGAATTTATATACTGATTCGGGTGCAAGATGATATTTGCCTACACGCGCTGTTTTATAGCCTGCCCGGTTTAAATGTACAGGAAGAGAGGTTATGGTATCGTACGAACTAAAATGATGATAGTCATGTGTGTGCCCATAATGCCCTGTTGCATGCCCGTATCGCCCATTTAAAATTACCGAACGGCTAGCGCTACAGCTGGCGGAAGTACAAAATGCATTAGTAAACCGCACACCTGTTTCGGCTAACAAATCGATGTTCGGTGTTTTGATCACTGGATTTCCATAAGAGCCCAAAGCATCCGTTCCATGGTCGTCAGAAACAATGAGTACAATATTGGGACGGTTATCTACTATTTTGGTTTCCTTGGAGCAGCTTCCTGATAGTATAAATATAATTAGTAGAAATAACAGGTCTTTTATCCTTTTCATAATTCAATTTCGTTTGTTAATTCTCCTCTTTCTTAATCAATTTGAGGAAAAACTGTGCCATCTATATATCATGCGAAACTAAACTCATTAAATTAAATTTCATACATTAAATAAAAATACTCGTATGGCATTCATAATCAACAATATAAATATATCTATACCGATGATAAATGTCGCTCAAAGCAATCTTTCACGTGCTTCCACATAGTTTCAGTGAGCACATGCCCGGTATCCGGTTCGATAAAAAAAGAGAACTTATCCGGCACGCCTGCCTGCTTATAGGCTTCCGCAATTCGCTGTACTCCACGTGTGGCCGATTCAATTGGACTGCCGGAGTCTTTCTCGCCAAGGTTCAGGTGTAAGGCCCTTGGTGCGATGAGCGCGGCAATTTCAGGTGTATCTCCATATTTTTTCCATCCGGGAACAAAATTAGGGAAACAATGTAATAAATGCTCCTCTTCAATTGCTTCATAAGTTGGTAAGCAACAATTGCCTATAATGCATTTCAACCGTGGTTCGAGAGGGCCTACCAACCAGGCATGCGTCGAACCCATGGAGTGGCCGTAGCATCCTATTTTATCGTGAAGCACTTCCGTTCGATCACAAAGCAAGTCGATTGCACGTCGCATATCCAGTATGTTTTTCCATGCCAGGCTACGTCCCCGAACTACGTGCTTAAGAAACTCAAAGCGTTCATATTTGCCATCTTTTAGTTTTCCGGTCGGATCCTGCCGTTCCTCAAAGCACATTGCATCTGGACAAAGTACTACATAGCCTTCCTTTACCAGGGCGACTCCTGTATGGTGCATCGGATTACCTGCCAAACCTGCCGGCTCGGATTTTCCCAGATGGTATTCTCCGTTATGCTGGTGCCACACCGCTATCGCAGGTGCCGGACTGGCAGCACTTACACTATCGGGAACTAATAAATATGCTGACACCCGATCTCCGGGTTCTACCTCGTACGTTAATGATTCAATGCGATAGCCATCTTTTTTTATGGAATCGCCCATCTGGACAAACAATGGATTGGATTCTGGAAAGGACCCGCCAAGGCATTGCTGATATTGCGATAGCAATGTATCATTAGCTGAAATCTGGCAAGCGGATGGATTAACTGTCGATGCACCAGCTTCAGGGGTTGACATTCCTGTTGCAGCAGCCCCAAGGCCAAATATTAAATTGGACTTCAGAAAGTTACGACGATTGTTTTGCATCTATTTTTATATTTATTGGCATTAAAAAATTACTGTCCTTCCACCTTACCTTTAATTTCCATTATGAATGAAACATATAAGCACCCCAAACTTTCTTATTCAGGATCGAGCCTACTGATAATCCTTACCCGTTAAGCTCTCGAGCACAGATTGCTGCCAATCATGTATTTGATTCTTCATCGATGCAACAATTTCCGGTTCGGCACTAACCAGATTGTGGCTTTCTGCCGGATCGTTGGCCAAGTCAAACAATTCTATGCCTGTACCCCCGGATGATTTAGCATCTATAATCAACTTGTACTGGTTGTCCAGCATCACACGTGGCCCGCCAAAGTGGTCTTTTGAAACAGCAGGATACCGGAGATTTCTGAAGGTTCGGGTATATTTACCATCCATCATTTTTGCCAATGGCGTGGTTCCTTCCTGGAAAACCGGATCAATGTAGGGTTGGGATTCGTCGCTAAACGCTATTCCAGTCATAAAACTCCAGAAAAAAATCGGATCCTGGCGGGACTGCTCCGTGCCATTCAGCACAGGAACCAAACTGATGCCGTCCAGTGGCCGATTGGGAAGTGGCAGACCAGCCAGGTCGCACAGTGTAGGAAGTATATCACTTGTAACTGAGCTGAACTTTGTGGCCCGTGCCTGTGGGATTCCTGCTGGCCATTCTATCACACCCGGAACACGAATACCACCATCGTACATCGTTCCTTTCTGTCCACGTAATGTCATACCTGTTCGAGCTGCGCTGGCCGGGGTACCATTATCGCCGCAGTACCACACCAGAGTGTTATCGCGCAACCCATCTTCCCTGAGATAATCGCGCAAAACACCAATAGATCGATCCATAGCAGTGATCTCTGCATATCGCTCACGCAATACATCCCGAAGAGGTCGCTCGACCCTAAGCCCCGTTTCGTTGGAGGTTAGCCTGACCGTTTGTTCAGCATATTCGGCTGGAAGATCGTCATACAGGGCCAAATCTGCTGGCAATGCACTATATGGTTCGTGAGGGGAGCCATACCAAACTACCACAAAAAAAGGCTGATTTTTCTGTTTCGCTTTCTTAATAAACTGAATCGCCTCATCAATAATGAGTTGTGAGCCCTCCCCTTCAAATTGCTGAGGGGTCTCTCCATTTCGGGAAAGTGTGGGATTCATTTCAAAGAAATTGTCATGCGATAGCCATTCGTCAAAGCCCATAGCACCGGGGCTTGTCGGCGAATCATGCTTCACCGGCCCCAGGTGCCATTTTCCATAATGTGCAGTAGCATACCCGGCCTCACCCAGGATATGAGCAATACTGATTTCCTCCGGTCGAATAGACCAATTGGGTGAAAACGTACCATAGCGATTCGGGTGACGCCCGGTTATAAAGCTTCCGCGGGTCGGTGAACACGAAGGATGACCGGAGTAAAAGCCATCAAGGCGCAATCCTTCAGTAGCCATCTCATCCAAAACAGGAGTTTGAATATGAGGATGACCGTTGTAGCCCACCTCATCCCAACCATGATCATCGCCCATCAACAAAACAAAGTTGGGGGATTTTTGCTCTTTTGATGAATTGTGCTGATTCTTATCCCCCGAACAGGAGGAAAGCTGAAGTATCATTACAAATAGGAGTACAGTACCGGATATTTTGATGATTTTCATAGGTTTCATGATGGATTAATGCCTACAATTTAATGCCTTATCATTTACTTTCAAACTTTGTGTGGAATTGCCTGATTTACCCTATTATTTCACTGGATCAAGGCATGTGCCTATTTTAATTTAAGCCCTCAAAAAAACCACCAGTGCCTACCTTCACGGCTGGCGGACGCCAGGTATAAGCTACCAAAGCGAAAAGGCATATTAAAACCGTCCACTCAAATATAGCAGATCCATAGTGCAATCATTTAAGTATTTTCGTACACCACAATAATAGGTTTGCCCCTACTCATCAACAACTTACTTTCTATTCTTTTTGCGATAGTTCGTCGGTGTTAGTCCAACCTTTTTTTTGAAAATTCTAAGAAAGTAATCAATCGATTCAAAACCCATTCCATATGCAATATCCGTTAAGGACTTATCGGTAGTCACCAATAAAGATTTGGCTTTTGTAATGCGCAAATGAATTTGATACTGATTCGGCGATAGCCCGGTATATTCCTTAAATTTTTTGCGGAATAGAGAATATCCCAAGCCTACTTCGAGTGCCACCTCAGATTGAGGTATGGTTCTTTCCAGGTTTTCGAAAATCAATAATTTTGACTGTTCAATCTGATGTTCAATTAATTTTCCTTCAAACCGTTTGTACTTCTTGTAGGCAAAAATTTGGGCAATGATCTGAAATAAATGTCCTGAAGCCAAATGTTGAAATCCCGGTTTTTGGTCGCTAATATTTTCAATGATCTTATTGAAATTTTCGCTTACTTCACTATGCACTCCTATATTTATCAGGGGATTTCCCGGGTTCAGTACCTCTTGAAATTGACCATAATTTAGCAAGTCTCCATCAAATTCAACCCAATATTCATCCCATCCGCTACTTTTGTCAGGCATGAACCTATGCCAAATCCCTGGAAATAGAATAAAAACATCACCGGTATTTATCTTTTCCTGCCCTGTCCGTTCAGATTCAAAAATGCCTTGCCCCTTAGTAATATATAATATCTGATATTCTGACAATCTCCTGCCCGCTGACCAGTGAAAATAATGATGTGAAGGATCATCAACCAGAGGGTACTCCGTATTTTTAGCCACATTAATATTCCCGGCACCGGTGATATACAATCCCCATTTTTTACTTTCATCCCCAACTGTCACATATTTTATGT
>JAUUZS010000244.1 GCA_030589835.1 Cyclobacteriaceae bacterium | reverse complement strand
TCCTCTCCAGAATACGGCTTTTTCATGCATGGACACATTTTTAAACACCTTCCATTTGCTATTATAGTTGGTATTCAGGAAATCCTCTTTTTCAGAATGGCCCTGCAATAAAAATCCTGTTTTAAAAGAAATGAT
Source organism: Cyclobacteriaceae bacterium (assembly GCA_030589835.1). The sequence continues at coordinate 6,520 of JAUUZS010000244.1, read as the reverse complement.
CCCATAACTTCGTTCGACACCCCAATTCATCACTTCGGCAGCAATGGTATTCTTTCCTTTATTCAGATAAGGAGCAAGATCAATCGTTTCATAGCGCCAATGACGGATATCAGCCAACTGAGGTCCATAGCAAACTTCTTTATCATTGACGTATAGCCGGTATCGATTATCACCGGTAACATGCACAATGAATTGTTCTGGTATGTCTTTTAAGAAAAAGCTGTTTCGCAAGTGGATCAGTCCATAAGCAGTCTTTTCAATATCGGGATGGGTAATCCACTGGGAGTTCCAAACTATGGGATACTGTGGTAGTGGATTGCCGGGATATTGTGCAAATAAAATACTTGCATGCAGCGAAAAAGTAATTATCAATGCCAAATTCAAATTTGCGTTCTTTAGGTTATTATCCATCGCGACTTTCTGATTCATGGTGCGTAAACATTTTTTTATATTCATATAAATCTCTGATATGCTCAGGCTTATTTTTGTGTCCAGGGGTATCTTACCCAAATCATAAACCAAGTCCAAAAGGGTGCTGTACCAATATTTCATGAGTAATGCTTCGTACACATTCTCCTATGGAACCGTAAAGAAATAACTTACCCATTTAGATCATTTCCCGAATCAAGTTCAGGACAGGCTTTTTTCCTTTCTACGTTGTTAACATTTTTGACCATAGTGCTGCTTTGCTTTCAAATTTTACCTTGCTTAAGGAAAAAAAATTTCCTTTTTTCAACTTCAACAGATCATCGTAATGGAATTGACCAGTTCTATTTCTTAATTATCGAGCAGAAAAAAGCAAGGTTAAAAGTGAAAACATTGCTGATTTAATGTAAATTTTTAATGGTGCCTTAATTTATTATAATATTAAATTCTCCCGAATTGGTTTTTCAATTTACCTGGATATCTTCCCCTAGCTCTTGCAAGGCCCACTCCAATGCCCAGCTCGTAAAGGCGGCGAAGTTGAAATCTTTATATTTCCTTGACCGTCCCGGTTCCCCAAGGTTTTTATCCAATACCTTATACATTACAGGAATTATTGCCCGGGCATCTTCACCAACCAGTTGAATGCTCCTTGCTGCCTGTAATGCCAGCCAGGGCTTATCCGATTGAACTAACTTCCCTAGCGTTTCAATCGCCTCTTCTGAACTTGTAAAGCGGCATAAGGCTTCGGCAGCAGCAATTTGTACGCTCGGTGATGCATCGTTAAGTAATGCCGTTAAAGCTTTCGTAGTATTTGTGTTGAGTTCATCGAATTGCAACAGGCCAATAACAGCCCAATAGCGTACTCCACTATCGCTATCTTTTAGCTTTTCTACTAATACGCTTTCATCTGCCCTACCCACCAACTCAGCTGCCTCCAGAATTTTCTTTACCTTGAATTCCCCGCTATTTCTGGCATACTCATAAGGAGTTGACCCCTCCGACCTAATCATATACTCGGCTTCGGGCAACAACCCCAAATCCCTTGTTTCAATCATCCATTGATGCATATCGCTTTTAAGGTTTTCTTTTAAAGAATGATATTGCGGATCTGAAGCCAGGTTGTTCAGCTCCCGGGGATCCCTGTCGAGGTCATACAATTCTTCTATGGGTTTGGCGTTCCAAATCCTGTCTTGTTCTTCATTGCCGACGCCTTCATGGTGCAATCTCCTCAATTCCCTAAAGGACTCTTTTACGTCGGAAAATATAAATCCCGATTGCATATAGGGTAAATGCGGCATGTAATGACGAATATACATATACTTGCCATCCGTAACTGAACGTGACATTTCATACATATCGTCGGCCCGGTCGCGGGCGCCAAATGCCAGTTTACGATGTGGCGAGGCATCTCTTCCGATGATCGGTTTGCCTTCCATATAATCGGGAATTGCGGCACCCGCCAGGTTGAGGGTTGTCGGAACCATATCGATAAAGCTTACTAAATCCGTATTGTGCGATCCAGGTTTAAAACCATCGACCAAATGCTGATATTTTTCCGGCACATGCACTACCATGGGCACATGCATCCCGGTTTTATTTAACCAGCGCTTATAGCGTGGCATTCCGAAGCCATGATCGGCAATAAAAAATATAATCGTTTCATCCATCAGGCCATCTTCTTTCAGCATATTCAGCACATTGCCCACATTCTGATCGAGCACCGTGAGGATATCGTAATAATGCGCCCATACTTCCCGGTTTTTCGGACTGTCCGGATAATAGGGAGGAAGTGTGACCTTATCAGAGTCATGAAACTTATCTGCCGTTAAATCTTTGACAAATTCCCTGTACTTCTCAGCGTTATTTACACTCCCTTCATGGGAAGGTCCAATATTCATAAAACTAAAAAAGGGCTGGCCAGCTGCCCGATGTCGCCAGGGGGCATATTCCGATGACCAATGCTCCCACAACCCTTCAGGATTGAAATTATAATCCGTTTTGTCCCGGTTGGAAGTGAAATAACCATGATCCCGTAGCAATTCCGGCAGGGTTTGTAATTGCTCGGGAAAAGGAATCTCGCAGCGCAAATGCTGTGTCCCCAGTGAGGTGGCATACATTCCGGAAATCAGGCTTGAACGAGAAGGAGCACAGATCGGGGCTGTGGTCATTGCAAAATCATAGACAATCCCACCAGAAGCCATTCGGTCGATGTTCGGGGTAGTTGCATAATCATTGCCATAACAACCTAAAACCGGGCTGATATCTTCAGCAATAAGCCAGATAATATTTGGGGGATCAACCGCTTCCATTTTTTTTGTTGAGCAAGAGGAAATTAACAATTCCAATGCCATTAAAAATAGAGTTATGCGCATCATTCTTATTTTTTAAATTAATTTTTCACTCGCTTTAGGTATCGTCAGGCCATCCATGGTCTTTTACGCTCTTTCGAGGAATCAAGGGCCACCAGGGCTGTATTTACATTATCGACCATTTGAAAGTCGTACATGCCCACACAAATAAAGTCTGCCCCGTTTTGATACGCATAAGAGAATGCATCCTCGGGTTTTAATGCGCCTGCAGCAAGGATCTTAAATGCAATCCACGGTTGTGGCAAACTTTCCATAAAGGCAATGGTTTCTTCAGGATTGAAACAATACATGTTATCATGCCATTCGCTGTGTTTGGCTGACCAATAATTGTGATGATGCATGGTTTTCATCCAGAAATCATTGTCAAGGTCAAGCTCAACACATCGCTTTATGGTTTCAATGCGATGTGCGCCGATCCCAACCGGCAGACCGGCATCTCGGATTAAATTCATTGCGCCAACAATTTCATCGATGCGGTTTTCCCTGATATAAAGATCTGCTGTTTCGCCCTGAATGTAGCAGGCCGTTGCGCCCTCATCAATTGCTTTTTTTACAATATCTATATATTCCTTATAAGGTTTTGGAGAAGGAGTGCCTGTTCCATCATAATTCAATCCGGCACAGTCAGCAATAAACTGAAGCTTTCCGTAGCCCCTTTTCCAGTATTCATTGATCACAGGGCCAATCACTGTATTTGAAAGCAGGGTATCGACCCCGCATTTCTCTGCTATCTGAAAGGTTTGAAATATTTTTTCCTTGGTATGGTATGCACGAACCAGAGATGAAACATAAATCAGATCACGCGAATGTGCCCAGCCACTAAGCAGATTTCCTCCCATGATCATTTTGCTGAATACTTTATCTTTGATTTTGCCTTTTGGCAATTCACCATTGAGCTCTTCCAGGCCTTTCACTTCAAATTTTTTGATGCTTGCCCCAGATATAGCATCAGAAAGGCCTTGTTCTTCTCCACTATATATTTTTACTTTTGATGCCAGACCAAATGAAAATGCTCCCAGAATAGGCAATGTGGCCAGGTGTTTAAATACTTCACGTCTTTTTATTCCTCTGTGATTTATTTGTTCTTCCTTATTATTTTCTTCCCTGTTTAGCTGGTTTACTCTTTGCACAGGAATCCTAAAGAGTCCGGAAAACAAACCATCTAAACCAAGAAATTTTCCGGTAGGGAAAAATGATAAGGTAATCAATGCTATCAGTTCCAGCAAGTCTTTGCTGACCACCAAATAGCTGCCCTCAAAGCCCGCCCCGGTATTCGAAAGGAATGGCGGGTTTGCGAGGTAATATATTAACAATAAGGCTATTCCCCCTACTTGGGCCAGCCGTGTAAACAAGCCAAGAAATAAACCAAGACCAACAAAGATCAGCCCCCAAATGTTCAGGAAGTTAATGACATTCAGTGTAGCATCATTCTGCGCCATCGAATGGAAAAACCCAGACAAGAAACCACTGGAATTCATTAAATATCCTTCGGCACTCCAGGCGGGTGCAAGCAGTTTTACCATCCCTTCGTAGAGAAAATGCCAACCAATTGCTACACGCAATAAAGTCAGGAGGTACAAATGCTTTAGCTTCAGATCAATCAGTCCATTTAATTTCATGTTTATAAATTTAAGTATGCTAAATTTCAATCTTCAATACAAATCCACCATGTGGTAACAATGCCATTTTTGTTTTCTTGTTGCTATTCACTTTTATATATCGGGTGGAAAAGCTTCGTTTTGATTCCCCGTCTGTAATGAGTTCTGCGGTATAATTGCCCTCTGGCAAAAACGGTAACTCGAGATCAATATCTTTTGAATCTCCCTCGCCATTTATTCCTGCTATGTACCAGCAATCCCCATGTCTTCTTGCCATCACCATTTCTTTGCCGGGCCAACCCGCCACATAACGGGTTTCGTCCCACACAACTGGAATATTTTTAAGAAATTCTTTTGGGCCATCAGGCAATGATCTATATGGCTCCACTGCATCGGCAAGATGTAGCCAACCGGTCTCAAACACTATTGACAAGGCGAGCTCATGACCATAGCTGGTGATATGTGCGTATTTCGTATCCGAAAAAATAACTGGTGTATAATCCATTGAGCCGACAACATTACGTGTCACCGGCAGAATGGTATTGTTCTCCGGGGCGTGCTCAGGGTATTCACTTGCAAAAGAGTAGCACTCAGCTCCACGAACACTTTCCATGCTCATGAGGTGTGGATAGGTCCTCGACCAGCCTCGTGGAATGGTGCAGCCGTGGAAATTCACCATGATTTTATGCTGGGCAGCATCTTCAAGAATATCCTTGTACAGCATCATCATCCCTTGCTTGTCGCTCTGGAAAAAGTCAATCTTAACGCCTTTTACTCCCCATTTGTGTAGTTTGGCAAATTCTTCCTTTCGTCTATCGGGATCGTGCATAAGGTCGCGAACCTCCTCGTCGACTTCGTTATGCGGGCCACCTGAATTGTACCACATCAAAATGTCTACGTCTTTACTGTTGGCGTAATCGACCAATTGCCTGATATTTCCTCCTTTCATTAAATTCCAATTGGCATCAACGAGGGAGTATTCCCAGCCCATGTCTGCTGCCAAATCGACAAACGTTTTTAATTTCTCAAAATCCTGAGGGCTATCATGATCCGTGAGCCAGCTCCATGATGCACGCCCGGGTTTGATCCAGGAAGTATCCTCTATTCTATTGGCTGAGCTAAGATGTTTTACCATATTAGATGCAGCAATCGTATTCAGGTCGGAACCGATGATCACCACCCGCCAGGGCGATCCCCATGGCAATTTATCGGAGGTGGCCTGCTGTTCGTAGATTCCCATCGCTTCATTTTCTTCGGGCAAGCGAATGGTATATAAGCCATTGTTTACTTCGGGATTGAGATGCGCTCCATAGAAATCACCATCTAAACAGGCTTCGCTAAGCAATATCCATGAATTTGCCGTATGAAACAATGCCGGGAAACACCAACCATTTTGCATCGGTGAGATTTCTCCTATAGGTATTTCATTTTGATAATATCTTTCATATGCTGGGGTCCATCTTGTCACATCATCGTAAGGCTGTAACCAGGCCTTCCCTTCCGATAATCTAAAACCACTTGACTCGCCCTTTACTACAAATTTGCCTGTTTTTTCCTCTGGGAATATATACCGAAAGGCGATGCCATCATTATAGGCTCGGAGCACAATATCCAGAAGCTGGCCTCCCGGGATCGTAAACGATACCGTACGTTCGTGCGCATGGTTATGCAATTTCCGGGCTTTACCTGTGATAACCTCATAGTGCTCATCGATGGTCATGATTTCTGACGACCGAACGAATGAAAAATCCCCGGTAAATTCAGCATCTTCCCTTGTGATTCCCAGAGGTGAATTATGTATTAATTCTGAAAAGGCAGTATCACTTTTAAGCGCGACTCTATAAAAAAGTTTACCCTGCTGTAGCGATAGTTCCAATTTGATGTTCCCATCTTCCGACAAGACTTGCCAACTATTTTCCTGTGCACTGTCACATGAAAACATGCCAAAAAAAATGCTGCTAATAATGATCGTATAAAAAATCTTCATAATTGATTGATGCTATTTTTTAACCGTTATTTCGTTTTGTCCTTCATTTAGCTTGTGCTCCTGTCCTTTGTATATAAATATGCCTTGCATTCCTTCAGGCAATTGGACAAGTGCATGGAGCTTCCCTTTTTTAATTTTAT
>JAUUZS010000252.1 GCA_030589835.1 Cyclobacteriaceae bacterium | reverse complement strand
CAGGCAATATTACAGCAAACGGAGGAGATCCAGAGCGAAAGTGATTTTGCCGATTGCCTGCACTCTTCAATAAGCAATATTACTCAATTTTATAAAACAAGTTTTCTGTCCAAAAAAAATAGCACCCCATTTTCTTTTCCTTCTTATGCTAAAAAATCTGAAAATGAACTTGTAGAAGCCATCGTAGGTCAAAGGCTACATGTGAAATCGATATGGAACAGAAATTTTTGGGCTGGTTTTTTTCAAAATAGCCTACTGTTTTTGGATGTGTACTATTTTGGTTTGTGGCTACAGAAAAAAGAATTTGTCATTGATTTTCATGCGTTTCATGCGCATCAGGAAAAATTACGCTTAAACCTATTGCAAATAATTGCTGCCGCTGCCAATGCCAATCATAATATAGAAGAAGAGGAAAAGGCATTATTTAAATTTTTTATACAATCAGCGAGATTAAGTAAAGAAAATGAACAGCGAGCCAATGACTTTCTGAATACTAAAGTAAATCTGGATAAAATTCAATTTGATGAAAAAGATTCCTGGATCATCAGGAAATATATACTTGAATTGGCCATTCTTACGGTGTGGGCTGACAAAAAACTTGAAGAAAATGAGAAGGAATTTGTGCGGCTTTTAGCTGATAGATTGGGGTTTTCAAAAGAAGAGCTTGACAGTAGCATGCTAGCCATTGAGAGTTTTATTATTTCCAATTGGGAGCATGTTCATTTCCTTCAAAAAAAGCACGATTTGCTTATCATAAAAGATACCTTTTCAAAAAGATTTTCACAAATTACTATTAATAATAAAAAGGCGTTTCTTCAGGAGATAAAGGAAAGTAAAGAGCTTATGAACCTGATCCTTAAAATGACCAAAGAAAAATTATCTGAAACTGAAAAAAATATGGTCAGGGCTCAATTATTGGATGTCCTGAAAACTCTTCCGGCGTTTGTAATCATCGCTCTTCCGGGTACATTTATGACCCTTCCCCTGCTGTTAAAGCTATTGCCAAAAAGTGCCTTCCCAAGTGCCTTTTCAGAAATTGATTAAACCTTATCTACGGACATAATAACTCCAGGGGCTAAGGATTCTTTAGACCAATAATATATTGCCGGATCTGCTTCAAATCTTATAATACAACGTAGGAAAATATTAATATTCTACGAAAATAAAAGTCCGAAATACTATATTATACAAAAAAAATATCGAATTTAAAATATGGCAATTTTGACTTGTTATATTTAAAATAATGCAACTATATGAAGTAAGAATTTGAAAATTAACAAGATATTCGAAAAAAAATATTTACATGAAAATGATTTTTTCAATTACAATTTTATCCTCATAAAATTATCCACAAAATGATCGGGTTATCCACAAACATGCTACAGAAACGCATAATCTACTGATTAATAGCCGCTTATGCAAATCATCGGGTTCCAAGTCAGTGTGGATAAATCCCTCATTTTGACAGAGTTAAAATAAATCGAATTTTTTGGATAAAAGTTTTACACAAATATCAAGGACTGACAAAGCAAATTTGATGGCACGCAAAGAAAATATTGAATGCACTATTCTGCCCGGTCTTTTTTGAGTTTTGTTCGATAGGTATTAAATATTCTTGACTTAGAAACAAATCCTACATACATATCATCATCGATCACAGGAAGATTCCAGGCACCGGTAATTTCAAAGGTGTTCATTACAGATTGCATAGAACTTTTCGAAGAAATAAATCCCGGAGGATTTGTCATGATAGAACTTATTATTATTTCGTCCCTGGCCACTTCGTCAAACATGATATTTCGGATATCATCAAGGGTGATAATCCCTACCAGGCGACCATCATTATCCACAACCGGAAAAATATTTCGTTTCGATTTTCTCACTACCTTCACCAGATCACTCAACTTCTGATCTGGTCTTATGGTAATAAGATCTTTTTCCACCATCTTTTTTAACTTCATTCCGCTTAGCAATTGCTTGTCTTTATCATGAGGTATGTAGTCGCCTCTTTCAATCAATCGCTTGGTATAGATCGAATATTTTTCAAAATAAGAAATGGTACTGAACGCAATAGCAGACACCAACATCAAGGGAACAAACAAGGTATAACCACCGGTAATTTCGGCAATCAGGAAGATTGCAGTCAACGGAGCGTGCAAAACGCCACTCATTACGCCGCACATCCCGATTAAGGTAGAATTACTGAGACTAATACTATCGGGGTAAAAATAATTGATAATGAAAGCAAATAGAAATCCTACTACCCCTCCAAGAAATAGTGATGGGGCAAAAATACCCCCACTTCCCCCAGACTCAATGGTTAAGGCCGAAGCAATCGGTTTGAACAACACAATCCCTAACATAAAAATGCCGAATACGAGTGGATTACTATAGTCAAATGCAAAAAAGGATTGGAAAACCATATCTGCCTCCTGGGCGTTCAACAAAAGCTTTATAGTATTATACCCTTCACCATATATAGGGGGAAAGAAAAATATAATGATGGCCAAGAGCAGGCCCCCGATCAATCCCCGAACTGCAAAGTTTTTTATTTTCGTTATTTTGCGTTCCACAAAATAGGTGAACCGGGTAAAATAAACTGCGATCAGGCCACACAAGATTCCAAGCAAAATAAAGTAGGGGGTATCTGATGCAATAAAAGGGTCTTTTAATATAAAAGAAAATAAAATATCATCGCCAAGTAATGCCAAGGAAACCAATGACCCGCAAACTGCCGCAATGAGCAAAGGAATAAAGGAAGCAAAACCCAATCCTGCAAGAATTACCTCACTACTAAAAATTACCCCTGTTATCGGGGAGTTGAAAATTGCTGCAATGGCTCCGGCAGCGCCACAACCAATTAGCAAGGTTCTGTTTTTATAGTCAAGATGCATCAGCCTGGCAACATTAGAGCCTATGGCAGAACCCGTCACAACAATTGGGGCCTCCAGCCCTACAGAACCCCCAAAGCCCACAGTTATGGCACTGGTAAGCATTCTGGAATACATTTTTCCTTTGACAATAATACTGGATTTCTTGGATATGGAAAATAAAATATCCGTAATGCCATGTCCCAGCTTTTCTTTCCAATAGTACCTGGTGATAAGAACAGTGATTAAAATTCCTATCAACGGATAAAAATAAATCAGGTAATTATTTACTTCAGCATGTGATCCTTTCAATAAAAAATGATGTATCTGGTGAACGGTTCCTTTAAGTAACACAGCAGATAATCCTGCAATACCACCAATTACTGCACTGAGAATCAAGGTAAAGTTTTGTGTTTTGATGTGTTTGACTCTCCATATTAAAAAATTCAGTAGGATTTGATTAAATTTCATGCCACAAAATTAGAATAATTAAGGCCCAATTGTAAATATTTTAAAAAAGGTTCTGAAAAATTATTGTATCCGTATTCTACATTATAATATGACAAATCGAATAGTAAAGCTCTTCAATATTAAATATCCAATAATCCAGGCAGGAATGGTATGGTGTAGCGGCTGGAAGCTCGCTTCTGCTGTCAGCAATGCAGGTGGTTTGGGCTTGCTTGGTGCCGGATCGATGTATCCGGAGGTCTTGGCAGATCACATAGAAAAATGTAAAAAAGCAACATCAAAACCCTTTGGTGTGAATGTCCCTTTGATGTATTCTCAGGTAGAAGAAATAATGAAAACCATTATTGATTTGAAGGTTCCGATTGTGTTTACTTCAGCGGGCAATCCGAATACATGGACTTCCACCTTACAAAAAAATGGGATCATTGTGGCTCATGTAGTTTCCAGCCTGACATTTGCCAGGAAATGTGAAGTTGCCGGAGTCGATGCCGTAGTTGCAGAGGGATTTGAGGCCGGCGGTCATAACGGTCGTGAAGAGACCACCACTTTTTGTCTTGTTCCTATGGTATCCAAATCACTTTCCATTCCGCTTATTGCAGCCGGGGGAATTGGTTGCGGGCGCACCATGCTTGCCGCTACAGCTCTTGGGGCGGAAGGCGTACAAATAGGATCCAGATTTGCCGCCAGCAACGAATCTTCGGCTCACGAAAATTTCAAGCAATGCATTGTTGCGGCCAGTGAGGGAAGTACGGAACTGATGATGAAAAAGCTGATGCCTGTAAGGTTACTAAAAAACAAATTTTATGAAGAAGTAAAAGCACAGGAACTGCAATGCGCCAGCGAAGGATCGTTGAAAACATTACTTGGAAAAGGCAGGGCAAAAAAAGGCATGTTTGAGGGTGATTTGGAAGAAGGGGAATTGGAGATTGGACAGGTTTCAGCAAGCATCAAGGAGGTTATCCCTGCTGCAGAGATTTTAAAGGAGATTTGGGATGAATACACGCTCGAAGGCAGAAAGCTAAGTAATTCATTTCGAGATTAAAATGTAAACCTTGAGATCAGGATGGCGTATTATTCTTATATGCCTTTTGAATAAATAACCATATTATTGACCTATACTTTATGCCAACTAATTCCCTTCTTTTTATTCCTGACATCTCAGGCTTTACAGAGTTTGTAAATAAAACGGAGATTGAGCACAGCCAACATATTATTTCGGAGTTGATCGAAAACATCATTGACAGCAACCATCTTAATCTTGAAATTTCCGAAGTGGAAGGTGATGCTGTTTTTTTCTACAAATCGGAGGATGTTCCCGATGTAGAAAAAATGTATGGTCAGGCAAAAAAAATGTTCCTTCAATTCCACTCCCATTTAAAACTGTACGAAAGTCAACGGATTTGTCAATGCGGAGCATGCTCTACTGCCTCAAAGTTATCCATAAAATTTATTGTACACAGCGGTCAGGTTGGGTTTACAACCATTAAGAACAATAAAAAGCCATTTGGAACGGATATCATTCTTTTACATAAACTTTTAAAAAATAATATCCCAAACAAGGAATATGTGCTATTTACCTATCCATATCTGCTACATGGGCATCACGAAAACGGTGCTATTTTTAATGAGAAATTGTTAGATGGTAGTAGTCACTATGAGAAAATTGGCCAGGTAAAATATCGATACCTCTCTCTTTCAGCTCTTCATGAGCTAGTACCAGAACCTCCACCCATAGCGCTTCCTGTCAAAATGAAGAACCCTATAGTGAAAGAGCATATATTTGATCTTTCACTCATGGAAGCGTATGAAAATATATCAAATTTTGAATGGAAGAAGAAGTGGAATACAGATCCCCAGGATTTCAAATTTGAAGAAGGTAAGGTTAACAGGATTGGCACCCGGCATATTTGTGTTTTTAAAAGCGGGAAAGCAGAATTTGAGTCTGTGACCAACGATTTTGGTAAAGGGAACATCGTTTATGGTGAAAAACTTCTGAAATTTCCCTTGGCCAATGACTTTATTTTATATTTCATTTTACACCCTGAAGGTGAAAAAACGAAAATCAGAATGGAGATTCATTATAGGCCATATCCTCTTATCGGATGGCTGTTAAAACCAATAATTAGTATGAACATTAAGAAATTAAATCGAAATTTCATACATTCCTTTTCTAAGTTGGAAAGCTTAAACAAAAAGGAAATATCGGTAGTTATCAAGTAGTATTATTTTTTTTATTGGATCGAAAATTGTTTAACCTAAATTACATCATATAAATTCCTAAATCTGAAAAGCATGAAAAATAACCTATTAAATTCAGCAACCACCCTGATTATAACCTTATTAATTTCATCAAATATCTGGGCGCAGGAGAGTCCGGCAGCAACTGCTGAAGGATTGACAGAAGGGGTAAAAATAAAAATTGATTACCACTCCCCAAAAGTGAAAGAAAGGATAATATGGGGAGGCCTGGAGCCTTATGATAAAGTATGGAGAACAGGTGCCGATAATGCCACTACAATTGAAGTAAGTGATAATGTGAAAATTGGAAAAAACAAAATGCCAAAAGGAAAATATTCATTATTTACCATTCCAAAGAAAGGAGATACCTGGACGATTATTATCAATAAAGTTGCTGAACAATGGGGCGCATTTAGTTATGATGAAAAGCAAGATTTGTTTAGATACGATGTGAAGGTTGAAAGGACATTGGAGTTAAATGAATCCTTATTATTTGATGTAGACACGGAAGGAAATGTGTTATTTGCCTGGGAGTATAAATCGTTTAAATTTAAAATTGATAAGTAATTCCAATAAAAAATTTTAAGTTGCGTTACTGAAAGCAGAACATTTATTCGTTCTGCTTTTTATTTTTCAATAAAAACAACTTTTATGAGACAAGGATTTTTTTTATCGGTGTTTGTTTTAGCTGGATTGAGCTCATGTAACAAGCCTGAATCACCACAATTCAAACACTTGGAAAATTTGGTGGTGAACCTGGAAAGCCTCTCCACGGCAAACCTCCACGCTGAAGCAGTGCTGTTCAATCCCAATAAAAATGCAATTACAATAAAAGGAGCAGATATCGAAATCATGATTGGCAACAAGGTTGTTGCTATACTCGATGAGGAATTCGATATCAAAGCCAATGGAAATGAAGATTTCGTGATACCTCTTGATGTAAAAATAAAACT
>JAUUZS010000442.1 GCA_030589835.1 Cyclobacteriaceae bacterium | reverse complement strand
CAAATGTCCTGAGCGAATTATCCTGGCTCGAATTGAGGTCGTTTTCCAAATGTCTATTGGCGAGGAGTACAATTGATCATTTTGGCTCGGGACAGATCCATCAACAGTAAAAAAAATACTATCTGCAGGATTGGAAGCAGAGAGCGCTATATTCAATGCGCCAGGGTAAAAACCTCCTGGTATAGAAAACAAAACGTTACCCACATTATCAGGCGAATAACCTACCGGCAAATTTGAAAGTCCTGGTGTTGGCTCAAGGAAAAATAGCCACTCATTACTTCCATCCGGCTTTCGCCCCAGGGAAATATCTCCTTGAATTTTGGCGCTAAAAATAGAATCAACCTGCTGACCAGCAGGATCACTTAAAATGATATGTTCTCCTTCGGAAGATATTTTAAAATTGGTGTGCAGTCCTATCGGAAAGAGCTTAATGTATGGAGAAATATAAGGATTCGGATTAAGTTTATATTGTGTACCAAAAGTAAAAAAAGGTATAGCGGTCAGATCAGAGGAATTCAGGCTGTGATTATGGATTTGAATGGCCAAAATATTTTCGCCTTCATGCAAATACTTATAAACGGAATCTATTAAAAATTCATCAGGAAGGCCTCCATTATACATTACGGCCTCATGGTCATAATTATTGGCCGGTTGGTCATACGCAGGAGGAATTCCTTCGGTTCCTATATTGGACCTGGCAATTTCAACCCCGTTTAGGTAGGCCACAAAACCATCATCAAAATCCATATGCAAATACGCTTGCCGGTAATTTTCAACACTTGACACAGAAAATTTCTTACGGATAAAAATGGACATTGCCGGTTCTATTATCGTAGAATCATCATTATCCCCATATCCAAAACCACTTTTCCCTGTCAGCCAATCTGCGTCATCAAAGCCAATATTTTTCCATGCAGATGCCAATTCAGTGCCTGGCAATACATAATTCCATTCGTCTCCAACATCAATGATTGTTTCCCAATGGAGTACCGGTTCTTTCAAATTCAAATCTGACGCAAACACCAGCAAATGACTTTGAGGTTCTACTACTACAGAAGGGAAAATCCATTTAAAAGGAATGCTGTCTACATCAGAAAGCCCATAGTTCTCAAGATTAATGCTGTTTGCCTCACCATTATAAATTTCTATCCAGTCTGGCGTACCACCTGTATGATCATATATTGTCGATACGTTTGAAGATTGGACTTCATTTATAAAAATACTCTGTGCTTTTGCAGTAAAAAATGAGTACATAAAAAAAATAAAAATTATTGACCTCTTGCCGAAAAAATACCTCATTCTATCCTCCCTAATAAAAAATAATAATTCGTCCCTGGAATGCAAAGGTAGCAATGTCTTACAAATTGGCTTTACCTTGCAGCTAAATAATAGTAAAAATGAAATCTACATATGATATAAATATAATTTATGGTGAAGAGGTAAACGAAGATTTTAATATTTTTACACATACTTTTTATTTATCCAATTTTTAATTATGACTTCACAACATTGGAACGACCTATTAGCAGTTATTGAAGGGAATAAACCAAGCAACCCTCCAATAGGATTTATTATTGACAGTCCATGGATTCCCGGTTGGTTTGGCGTATCTACAATAGATTATTATACCAATGACAAAATTTGGTTTGAGGCCAACAAAAAGGCTATCGAAACCTTTCCGGATGCTATGTTTTTACCGGGCTTTTGGTCTGAATATGGGATGTGCACGGAGCCTTCTGCTTTTGGCGCAAAATCTGTTTGGTATGACAAGAACCTCCCTCATGCCGATAAGATTATCAGTGATATTACTGAGGCCAGGACGATCAAAAAGCCAAATGTAACGACAGATGGATTGTTGCCATTCATGATCAGCAGATTAAAACATCACGAAAAATTCATTCATGAATTAGGCCATGACATCAAATTTGCCGTCACACGGGGGCCATTGAACATCGCCACTTTTTTGATGGGGACTACTGAGTTTTTGATGGCTCTGGCGATGTATCCGGAGGAGACTCAAAAATTTATAGCGCTAATTAATGATTTCATAAAAGATTGGATCGCACACCAAGCCGAAAATTTTCCAGGAATTGAAGGCATTCTAATGCTCGATGACATTGCCGGCTTTCTGAGTGAGGAGGATTTCAATTCCTTTGCCAAACCTTACCTTAAAGATGTTTATGACACCTTCGATTTCAAAGTCAATTTTTTTCACAACGATGCGCAGGGTATCATTACCGCCAATCACCTCGAAGAAATTGGCGTCAATTTATTCAACTTCAGTTTTGAGCACAGTATTTCTGAAATAAAAGCGCTTACAAAAGGGAATGTATGCTTATTAGGGAATATTCCGCCAAGAGATGTTTTGGCATTAAAATCAGTTGAGGAGGTAATACAGGAAACAAAATTAATGATGGAATCGGTCGATGACCATTCGGGGATTATTTGGTCTTGCGGTGGTGGCATGCCTCAAGATGTAAAAACGGAGAATATTAATGCATTTATTGATACGGTAAAAAAATACCACCGGTAAAAATAATATGTTTATGAAAAAGAAATCGTATTTTCATGACCAGCTCAATGAGGAGTTAATTATGGTAATATGAGAAAGAGCGATAATGGGGTTGTCAATGTCTAATTTCAAAGACCAAAATATTCTTGAATTATCGCATAAATAAAAAATCACCTAAAATTAAATTACATATGAAAGAAAAAACAAGAAGGGATTTTATGAAAATATCGGGGCTCACAGTTGCCGCCTCGTTTTTTGCACATAGTCCTGGGAAAGCAAAATCCTTAAACAAAAAAGGCAAATTGAAATTAGGGCTGGCTTCCTATTCATTACGGAAATTTGATCAGGCACAAACTTTAGCAATGACAAAAAGAGCGGGTTTGGACTATATCTGTTTAAAAAGCATGCATTTGCCCTTGGATTCAAGCGCTGCTGAGCTTAAAAGCAGTGCGAAGAAAATCAAGGATGCCGGTCTGAACCTATATGGCGGGGGTGTCATTTATATGAAAAATAAAGAAGCAGTTGATCAGGCATTTGAATATGCCAAACAAGCTGGCATGTCGGTTATTGTGGGGGTTCCAGAGCACAATTTGATTGATTATACAAATGAAAAAATTAAGCAATACGACATTAAAGTAGCCATCCATAACCATGGACCGGGAGATGAGAAATATCCAAGCCCTGAAAGTATCTATGAGAAAATCAAGGATATGGACCCCAGGTTTGGTATGTGTATGGACATTGGCCATACCCAGAGAATTGGTGTTGATCCTACCCTTTCATGCAAAAAATATTTTTCCAGGCTCCTGGATGTTCATATTAAAGATGTGAATAAGGCTGCTGAAACCGGTAAAACAGTAGAAATTGGCCGAGGTGTAATTGATATACCAAAATTCCTGAAAATGTTGGTCGATCAAGGGTATGATGGAGTGGTAAGCTTTGAATATGAAAAAGATGCTGAAGATCCATTGCCCGGGCTTTCGGAATCTGTAGGCTATGTAAAAGGCTGCCTGGATTCGATGGCATAGGTTAGAGCGGGATAAT
Organism: Cyclobacteriaceae bacterium; assembly: GCA_030589835.1. Next base: position 716 of record JAUUZS010000442.1, on the reverse strand, counting down.
GTATCATCAGCACTTCCTGATGAACCTTAGATCACCGTGCTGCCAGAAATCCATTTTTGATGGCGGAATGAATATTTGACTAGCGATTTACAAAATCCGATTTTGTAAAAAAACCCGTTACGCTACTGATATGGTAGAATGACGGGTTTTTTATTTATCACATATTGATTAATTTAATTCCAATCAACTCCTTAGACACCCAAAAAAGAAAATATGGAAATTAAAGCCCAAAAAAACCATTGGAATAATTTAAAAACCCCCATTTTTATGGATGATGTGAATGCAATGTATAATTGTACGCCGGCAAAGCACGCATATATTGATCCAATTATTTTCAAGACATCAGCAATACCAACAAACATCAAATCCTGACCAGTGGCAACAGCCAACAAGACAATTGAGGTCAGGATCATAAATACTGACATATAATGAAATAAGCTTTCCATTACCTTTTTTGGTATTTCATCAATTTCCGATTCCAATACGGGTCTCAGAAAATCTTTGGTTCCGATAGCGAAATGTCCGATGGTGGCAAAAGCAGCCAATACTCCTGCTGTTAGTATGTAATAGTTCATAATCTTTGGGAAAAATTAAGTGTAAAATGTGACTTCAAAGTTATCCTTTTAGGATATTAAGCACTAGTGAATATAGGCAAAAATGCAAGAAATATATCCTTAACTCAAAAGTTATCCCGCTTTAATATTTCTGAAATGAGT
>JAUUZS010000208.1 GCA_030589835.1 Cyclobacteriaceae bacterium | reverse complement strand
TTCCCTGGCTTGTAAGCACTAATTCCGGCTTAGGAATTGCCTTTACCCTGAATTTTTCTGTTCCGATAAATATGCCTCCGCTATACACAGAAAGATCTAAGTTTGGTGCAGTAGGAATGACAGTCACCCTACCACCTTTACCACCGACAGTAGTCCCGCCCTTTGCCTTAAAGCTAGGGGCATACGCTGCTCCTAAGGCAGGAACCCGTACATCCAGTTTATTGCCGCAATTTCTATATAGCGCCTGAACAGAAGCGGATTGAATCTGAATAACAGGTTTGGCAACGATATAATCGAATTGTTGCGTATAGGTTTCTCCTTCCAGCTCAATTACTGCATTTATGGATTTCTTTTGTTGTCCGTTTTTGTCATATGTTCCTCCTTTGGCAGTAAATTCAAATTCTCCAACTCCGCTGGCATCCACAGACACTTTTACTCCATTGTATGTCATGGTTGGCGTAGTGCCTACGGCAGTGGCCGTAACAAACATTTTAGCCTTATACTTGGTGCCTGCAGCAACTACCTGCGATTCTGGCAATAGCATAGGCCTGATGCCTTCAAAAGATATGTCTTTTGCCCCAATACTGTTGCCCAAAATACCCAAAGCATCTGCTTCATAGGCCAGGATTTCGTTTTCAAGTTGGGTCATTGAGGCCAATCCGGCAGAAGTTGGAACCAATTCAAACATCAATTCAGAAAAATTCTTGCTCCTCTGATTTTGGAATTTACTCCAATAAGGATCTTCTTTTCCATCGAGAGCAACAGAAGGATAATCCTTTTTGAAAGCGCCCGAAAGCCAAGTAGTATAGGCGTCAAGTCTTCTTCTTAATGAATCGCCATGCTTTTTCACAATCATATAATTGGCCATTTTTTCCATGTCTTTGGTTCCAACGAGCCTGCCTTCTTCAATTCCTCCGGTTATCTCTATTATCTCAGATTTCAATTTCCCTACATAAGAAATAACGGCATCCGTTTTCGCTCTGACTTCTTTTGCCCTATTAAGCACGGCAATGTCATTCGGACGATTCCCTTTTTCATCAACGGCCGCGGCAATACTGTTTACAGTACCTCCGTTTATTATCACATTTGCTGTTAATTGTCTTTCTAGCGTTCCGTTTATCAACTCGAACCTTTCCATTACAGTTGCGTCGACGTTCAGTGCAAGCATGGCAGTCAGTACCATGTACATCATGCCGATCATTTTTTGCCTTGGTGTTTCTTTTCCTCCAGCCATTATTTTATTTTTTTATGTTTAAAAAATTAGGCTTGACTCCCTTTCATGGCATTGATCATGCCTCCGTATATATTATTCAATTTAGAGAGGTTTGAAGTGAGTTGATTGATTTCACCTTTAAAACTTTCCGCATCTTTAGTTGTCTTAGCCATACTGTCTAACGATGAGGCCAGATTGGTATAAAACTTATTCAAGACTTTTATATGCTGATTTGCATCCTGCAATTCCATTTCATAAACTGCATTTAACGCACCAAGATTTTTTGTTACTCCTTGTACCTGGTTATGATATTCCTTGGCATCATCCGAAACACCGGTCATTTGAGCGGTAGCATTTTTTGAAGCAGAAACCAATTCAGAAGTTGCTCTTTTTGATGCAGAGACCAATTCAGAAGTAGCATTCTTAGATAATGTGGCCAATTCAGATGTGGCACTCTTTGATGCCGAGGCCATTTGAACCATAGAACCTACGCTATCTGCATATGACTTATTCATTTTATTAATGTTAGATGCAGCTGATTTTACAGAATTGGAATACTCGTTGGTGGCTAAAGCAGCATCTCCCATTGATCCTAATTTATGAGTAGTTTCGGACAAATGCCTCATACCTTTTCCCAGACTATCAATGAGTTCAGGGCCAATTTTCGAACTTTCAAGCATGGCATCCAATTTTTTTGATACCGATTCTTTGGATACTTTTTTTCTTACAATTCCTTCGTAATCTTCCGACAATTCAGGATAAACTTTTGCCCATTCAGGCTCATGTTTTTTAGGTTCAAATGCACTAAGGAAAAAGATCGCTGCTTCAACAGAAAGTCCTACTCCCAACATAGCACCTGCGCCTGCAATATGCAATATTTTAAACATTGCTCCTAAAATTACTACTGCAGCACCAATACCATACACTTTGGGCATTATACTGCCAAACATCAATTCTTGAAATCCGCCTTTTTTACTCATCTTGGTTACATTTTAGTTTTACAGAATATCTTTACTTAAAATTCACTTCCCGTTGATCTCCCCAAATATGTCATGGCACATCGGAAACCAATGAATGCTCTTGTTGTATCTTTATGTTCAAATGACCTGGTTCCTGTTTCAAGGAAGTAAGCAATATCTTTCCACGAACCCCCTCTAAGAATCTTTAACGGTTCATTATCATCATAGTGAGTTGGATTTAAATCCCATACTAAGGGATAGGCTGCAGGATTATATGCATCCTCGCACCATTCAGATACATTTCCTGACATATCAAATAAACCCCAATCATTTGAGAAAAATGAATATACCGGAGCGGTATATGCAAATCCATCATCGAAATAATTTCCTCTTCCAGGTTTGAAATTGGCCAGCATACATCCCTTTGCATTTCGTATATATGGATTGCCCCATGGATATTTTGCCATATCTCTACCTGCCCTTGCGGCATATTCCCACTCTGCCTCATTTGGAAGCCTGAAAGGTGGCATTGGCCATTCACCAACACTTGCTCTAAAATCATTGAAATGTGCGGTTCTCCATCGGGTAAAGAATTTGGCTGCTTCCCAATCAACTCCCACTACAGGAAAATGATCAAACGCAGGATGCGAATAGTAGAAAAGAAGTAGGGGGTCTCCCATATGGTGGGCAAAATTTCTCACCCATACCGTAGTATCAGGATAGAGTTCCTTCATCACGAAGTCTTCACCAAGGATACTCATCGAATCAAGAATCATTGCCTCCATAAACTGCCGATATTCATTATTGGTAATTTCGGAATCGTCCATGAAAAAGGTACTGATTGTTACCTGCTTATTGAAATTGATTTGTGATGCGGCGACATCTTCATCTGCCTGACCCATATGAAAAGTTCCTGCGGGAATATGAACCATTCCATAAGGAATTACCATTCCTGTCCATTCCCTTCCTGCTACTCCTACAAGTTCTCCATTGTCTCCGCCTCGACCACCTCCTAATAAACCGCAGGATTGATTTAACGTGGCAATAACCAATATCAAGAGGACTGGTTTGCCTAATACAAATATTTTACTCATAACACCTTGTTTAAACCTTAATTTCAGAAAATCTTTCGTTTTTTTTATAAACGAAAAATTAACAAAAAATAATTTACTATATAATTGCCTGCAATATTCGATAAATACAAATAATTAGCAAATAATTACAATCAAAAATACTGTTTCACAAATCTATTTTACTACTACCTAGCTCTTCTAGTGTCTAAATCGAGGAGTTCGAATTACTTTCTTACCTCCTCCGGTCACTGCAGACATATTATAACTCATAAGTAATTCATGAGATGTCGCCTGCTTTGCTTTTTGGGCCTGAATAATATAATCCAGTGAGTAACCAATTTTTAGGGTTTTTTCTTTTAATAAATTAACACCCATCAAAACAACTATTGCATCCGACTGCCTATATGACAATCCCCCCCAAAATTTTTCTCGGTAAGTACCCAGAACGCTAATATCGAAAGAATATGATACAAAATCAGTTTTAATCAATACCGATGGTGTAAGAATTATATCATAATTTAACTCATATCAATATCCGCCGTTAATTATCATATTATTCTCCAGGGCATTTCTTAAGGAATCTGATCCAAAATCGAACTGAGACTTCAATATGTGGTTCAAACTCACCCCGCCAAAATATTTTTCTGCTTTATAGTAAATTCCCACACCCATGTCAGGTCTGTATTGACTTTCTTTACCAAAGGCCAATAATGGGTCATCTGGTCGAACGGCACGGTATTGTGTAAAGTCAATGGATTGACCATAAATTCCTCCGCGCACTCCAAAACTCAATTTGCCATTGCCAACGCCCAAATGATAAGCGTAGGATCCCATAAACTGGATATTATTTTTATTGCCAATGATGTCATTTACAAAATAAAATCCTGCTCCACTACGAACCCTGAATAACGGAGTATTAAAACTTGCTAAAAATGAATTTGGTGCGCCTCCTTCATCGAAGGATCCTGTGTAACCGGTCCATTGTGATCGATAAATTAATGAAAGGTTTGTTACTCCCATTACTCCCGAGTAAGCTGGATTATTGTACAAGTCATTCAACATGTATTGCGAAAACTGTGGATCCTGTTGACCCAATACAGGTTTAACAACTGCAAGTAAAACTATAAGTACAAGACATTTTCTCCCTGATACAAACATAGTTACAACAATAGCAATTTATATTTATGAAAAATAACAAATTTTCACTTTTTATTACAGAATGTAATATTTAAAAAATTGTTGTAAAAAAATAGCTTTTTATTATATTCCTTTTATTCTAAAAAGCATTTGTTTCCTTAATATACACTTCCAGCGCTCCGGTCATGGAAGGGGCATTAGGCATTGGTGCCTGTATATCTAATACCAGCCCTGCTTCTTTGACAGCCTTCGCTGTTGTAGGACCAAACGCAGCAATTCTGGTTTTATTTTGTTTGAAATCGGGAAAATTAACGAGTAATGAATTAATTCCGGAAGGGCTGAAAAAGGCAATGATATCGTAATTCACCTCAGCCAAATCAGATAAATCACTTGCTACCGTATTGTAAATAACCGCTTCAGAAAATTCATACCCATTATTTTTTAGAAAATCCGGTATGTCATTTTTCCTGATATTAGAACAAGGAAAAATATATTTCTCGTTTTTATGCTTTTTAAGAATCTCGATTAAATCCTGTGCTGTTTTTGATCCGGTAAAAATCTTCCTTTTCCTGATTACAATATATTTCTGCAGATAATTAGCTGTCTGATCTGAAATACAAAAATATTTCATATCCGAAGGCATCTCAACTTTCATCGCTTTACAGAGACCAAAATAGTGATCTACAGCATTTCTGCTCGTAAATATTACTGCCGTATGGCTGAGGATATCTACTTTTTGCTTTCTAAATTCTTTTAAATTGACAGGCTCAATATGAATAAATGGATGAAAATCCACTTTGACATCATATTTCTCTGAAAGTTTATGGTATGGTGAATTTTCCGCGCCAGGCTTCGGTTGCGAAACTAATATGCTCTTTACTTTTTCCTTTCTACTCATATCAATCAATACGATCTATTTAATTTCCCTGTGATGGTCTATTTAAGAAAAAATTTTAGCCCAATTATAATTGGGATTAGTTCTGTGGTGCAAAGGTATGAAAATAAATGCATACTTTTTATAGATATGGAACTACGAAATTTAAAATATAGGAATACAAACCTCACAAGGTTAAAAAGTACTACCAAAATGACCAAACTTTCCAATAGAAAATCGATAAGGTAGAAATGGTTAATTAACACATAACTTACGATTACAAAAATAACGGAATAGAATATCATGGCCATTCTCAAAAACTCGATAAAATAAAAATTTATCCGGTCTGATATTCCAAAAAGAATACTTACTATTCTGATGAGAAGAATTTTTAAAAAAATCAATATAAGGACAATGCAAAAAAGCACAAACCAACTAAATATTGGATTTATACTAAAGATAACCCCTTGCCCTAAGGGGTTATGATAAAAATTTAGAAAAAAAACTGATATTGCGGCCAACAAGGCTGCCTGATACACTATTACCAAGATTTGCGTTTTCGTTAGCGATCTGTATTTGGTGATAATTGTATCGGTATATCTAAAGGTCAGCAAAAGCCGTACGCTTAAAAAATCGAAAAGCTCACCAGGAAAATACACATAAAGCACTACAAAAAGGGACAATAACATCAATATCATGATTTTATAATAGTTTCCTCTTTGATCTACATTCCTTTCGTATATGGGGTTGACAATTATGGAGGAATCAAAAACCTCATGAATAAATCCGATTTTTGCTGCAGCCGGCCTTTGGAATCCCTCTTTATTGTAAAGGGTCAGTTGTAGGCCCTCTTTTTGAAATATCTTGTGCAGACTATCCAAAGAAAAATACCTTTGGAGATTATCATCATAGTGCTTAATAAACTTATTATCAAAAAACAGACTGGTATTTTCTGTGATATCGATCATCAGATATGCTTCATTTCCATAATCAAATTCAATAGAAAGGTGCATCGTTGCCGGGTTTTCACCACTGTTCTCCAGGAAGGGAAGCATGGCACTTTTTGATTCATTATAATAATGCCAATCCAATCTTAAATTCTCTTCGACAATAAAATTTTGCCCATACACTGCATGGCAGTGAGCAACAAAGAGCATTGCCAAAAAAGAAAAATAGTATTTAAAGTTTTGTCTTGTTGTCATCAATGTAAAGTACACTAGGGCAAAAGTACGGGTAAAATCTATTAATAAAATTAAAAACGGCTAATGTAACCAAAATGAATTTTTGAATAATTAATGCCAAAGGGCTGGTCGTTTGATTTTCCCATAGCAAAAACAAAATTGAATATTCCTGAATTCTTACTGAAACTAAATCCGGCACCTGTGCCAAACGGATATTGCATATTACTTTCATCATCATCTTTAATTGCCGCCTGATCATAAAACAGCATAAAATAAGTCTCTTGAGCAAACGTCGCTCTAATTTCAATATTGGCAACTCCATATCCGGAAGTATAAAATTGATTTTCAGTAAAACCTCTCATGGAACCCAGGCCTCCCACCCGAAACAAGTCACTTTCAAACAAATTGTCCCCGCTTAGATATCCTCCGATGGCCTTCGTCCTCATAAGGATATTTTTATATATGTGCCAGAATTTTTCGATCTCTCCACTAAATTTATATTGAATTGTATTCAAATTGATGTCTTTGTAAATATCTTCTTTCAGTAGCGGGTTTTCAATGATTTTTTTTTGCCCTACCGATCCGTTCATCAGAATTCCCCATCCTTTTGTAGGATAATTTATATCATTGAACCGATTGAGGCGGTAATTAAATCCGTAGTAATTCAGGTTATAATCCGTATTGTCCGGTAAATCTGTTTCATCCTGCAAATAGGAAGTACTGATCAGTCTGGAAGAAATAATCTCTGTTCTGAAACCAATTTGATTGCTGTTTTTTGACAGTATTGATAGCTCCAGTGCCAGTTCACGATTAATAAAGGTGGTGTCCTGCTTAAGCAAATAAAAATCGCCTTGCGCATTCAGTG
>JAUUZS010000322.1 GCA_030589835.1 Cyclobacteriaceae bacterium | reverse complement strand
CTTCTGCCTTTATTTTATTTATCCGTTTGTTGATTTTTTCGATCTGACCAAAAATAAAAATATCAACGGTAAAGTAGGTGAGTATATAGGTAGATGAAAAAGAAAGAATCAATGCCACCATGAGTCCGCCAAAAGGAACGCCATCGACAAGAGAAAGAAATGAAGTCGTGATTATAGAAATGGCTGCGGCGATTAATAACGCAACATTTTTAGACTTAGAAAGCATGAATTAATTTATTTCGAATTTATATCCTACACCTTTTATTGTTTTGATAAACCCCTCACCAATTTTCTCCCTTACTTTCCTTATATGCACATCAACGGTTCTTGCCAAAACATACACGTCTACTCCCCAGATATTTTGCAATAGGTCATCCCGGCTATATACTCTGTTTGGGTTTTGCGCTAAAAAGTAGAGTAATTGAAATTCTTTTTTTGGCAGGGTGATCTTTTTTTCCTTAATCATCACGGTATAGCTAGCCTTATCAATGGTAAGATCACCTATAGCGATCAAATTATTATCCCTGGTTTTTGCTTCACCCCTTCTGAATATCGCTCCTAGTCTGCTCATCAGTGCCCGGGGTTTTATGGGTTTGGTGATATAATCATCCGCACCAATATCAAAGGCGGCAACTTCAGAATATTCTTCAGACCGGGCGGTTAAGAAAATGATGAACGTATTTACAAGTTCGGGCATTTCACGCAATTGGCGACAGGTTTCCACGCCGTCTTGATGCGGCATCATAATATCCAGGAGCACTAGATCAGGGAGAAAATCTATTGCTGTTTTCACAGCTTCAATTCCATTGGTTGCCGTTCTTACGATATACCCTTCTTTTTTCAAATTGTACTTGAGTAGTTCAAGTATATCCACTTCGTCATCGACTACCAGTATTTTCTTGCTTTTGGTGTCACTCATTTTTTGATTTGTTCTACTGTTTAAAAATATTGAGTTACGGCGGTGAAATTAATAAGTAAGTTCAACAAAATAAACTTTAGTCCTGGCTGTAGTAATTTCATAACACAGGCTTAACTTTTAAGTAATACCCCAAGAACCAATTACAAGTCATATGATCGTATATCAATCTCTAATGAGCCAATAAGCAGCTCTGCTTTTACCTTAAGTGGAATTCGGGATTTATCATCCGAAATCCATGCTTTTATGGGGTTTTTCCCTCGAAAAAAGGAGTTCTTTGGCATAATCGGGGACATGAGAAAGGCATCAAATTCCCCTACCTTGGTTTTGAGTTTTTCGCGGCCCAAAAATTTTACTTTTACATGGTAAGTCGTGTCATCAAAAAATCCTGAAACAGTAAAAATCTGATCTGTCTTCATCGTATCATAATTGAATGTTCTCATATAATAATACCCGGAGATCAAATCCTGCATGTTTGAGGGCACCATAATGCTGTCCTTTTTTATGAGCGAGCTATCTTTTTTATTTAAGCGATTTACAACCGCTATATTATTTATCTGATCAAATTCGATGACTTCTTTCTTGAGGTATTTTCCTTCTTTAATGCTTTGGTAAAACATTTGAGAAACCACCGCAGAGGTATCGAGATATGTACCCCAGTTATCACGTACTGAGGTTATCATATCAAAAAATCCTTTGGTCCTGCCGAAAACATCTATTTTATAGCATGGCCGATTGTTGATGGTGTGTATGTTCTCATCTATTTTTAATACAGCCTCTCCGGCATTGATAAACCCATAATGAACCCTGTATTCGATGCGCTCACCAGGAATCAAACAGTCCTGATCAACAATCCGGTAATTTTTATTCTTGTCCCCAAACCCAATCAAATATGGAGCGACCGCCAGAATGATCCAGAAGAAAAAATTACTAAACGTTAAATATTTAAAATTTTTAAAGTTCATCAAAAATGATGTTTTATAGTGATGGATATTTCAATTTGTAATCTGCCAGCATTTTTTTTATATCTCCATAATAGTTGTTTAGAAGATCTTTTTCCAACAAATTTAATTCCCCTTTATATCTCAAATACGCCATAAAAAAGGTATTGTTTGGTTTTGCCTTTTTGTAATATTCGATATACCTCTTCTTATTATAGATGTCGAGCGTGTCAATGGTACTAATTATTTTTTGTATGGCCTTTTCTTTGCGCTGCAATTTTGACTTTAGCAGAAGCCCATTTCCCATTGATTGATATACGCTATCTAAATATATGGCTCCTTTCAATATATGTTCGCTGTGCATTCTTCTGTCCATCCATTCCCTTTGATACTTTATGAGCCGGGCATCCTGTTCTCCATATTTGGCAGCCAGGTATTTTTCTGTTCCTTTTATCCCAATAAAGGTTGCCAGATTTTCATTAAACCTGACACTATCTTTGACAAATAATGTGCCATGCGTTAGCTCATGAATGATCAACTCAGCAAATCCCGCCTCATCATCATTGAGCATATTTGATAAAATAGGATCCTGAAACCATCCTAAGGTCGACCATCCCCCTGCTGTCCTTACGTTGGTATCCAGGCCTTCCTTGATTAATTCTTCCTGCAAGGCATAGGCTTTTTGTTCATCAAAAAAACCTTTATAGGAGAAGGTGCCAATCAGTGGAAATCCCCATTCCCTGGATTCAAGCTCAAATGGTTGGCAGGCCGTCACCACAAACATAAGCTCTTTCCCTTTTTGGTCGTAAACTGCCGAATAATTTTCAGAAAAATTTATATCTAGTGAGTCAAATGCAAATTTTTTGATTTCATCAACTAATCTAAGATTTACTTTCAGTGAATCGGGAAAACCCGGATCATTCAAGACCTCCTCAATTGGCCGGGCATTCCGTACAATTTCCAACTGACTTAAGCCCTGATCAATTCCATAAAGGATCAATTTGAAATTTATGAGTACAAAAATGATGAACAATGATAATATAGTCAGTAAAATCTTTTTGATAAGCGACATGTAAAAACGATCAGAGTTTAATTAGTGCATAGCAACTGGTGCCCCAGAAGTGCTAAAATTACTTTTTACTATTTATTTTATATAATAAAACGTATAATTTCATTAATACATACTTGTTAAATGGATAACATCATGGATTCCTGTATCATAATCCCATCATATATAAATTCTTCAAATACCAGTTTTGATATTGAAAGATGAAGTCTTATTTTCACACCTCTAAAATATAAAAAATACCTTTACATGAGCGATAATAAAGAAAAACTAAAAGCCCTTCAACTTACCATAGACAAACTTGACAAAGCCTATGGCAAAGGTACGGTAATGCGACTCAGTGATGAGCCTGTCATGGATATCCCTGCTATTTCATCCGGCTCCTTGGGTCTGGATATAGCCTTGGGAATCGGGGGAATTCCAAGAGGTAGGGTTATTGAGATCTACGGCCCTGAATCATCAGGAAAAACAACGCTTGCCATGCATTGCATTGCAGAAGCTCAAAAGGCTGGTGGCCTTGCCGCTATTGTAGATGCAGAACATGCTTTCGATAAATTGTATGCCGAAAATCTGGGTATTGATACTGAAAATTTATTGATATCACAGCCCGACAATGGAGAACAGGCACTCGAAATAGCAGAACACTTAATCAGATCAGGTGCAATAGATATTATCGTAATTGACTCTGTAGCGGCCCTTGTTCCTAGAGCAGAATTGGAAGGTGAGATGGGAGACAGTAAAATGGGGTTACAAGCGAGATTAATGTCTCAGGCACTCAGAAAGCTAACCGGAACCATTAACAAAACCGGTTGTTCGTGTGTTTTCATCAACCAGTTAAGGGAGAAGATTGGAGTGATGTTTGGTAATCCGGAAACCACCACCGGAGGAAATGCACTGAAATTTTATGCCTCAGTGAGACTTGACATCAGGAGAATTGGCCAGATCAAGGAAAGTGCGGACAATATCGTTGGCAATCGAACAAGAGTAAAAGTGGTAAAAAATAAAGTCGCACCTCCTTTCAAGGTTGTTGAATTTGATATCATGTATGGTCTCGGAATCTCCAAAAGTGGTGAGATTCTTGATATTGGTGTTGAATTGGAAGTCATTCAAAAATCAGGTTCATGGTTTTCTTACGATGGAAATAAACTGGGTCAGGGAAGAGATACTGTAAAAAAACTAATTGAAGACAATCCAGAATTGATGGAAGAATTGGAGGTTAAGATAAAGGAAAAATTAAATCCAAAACCAAAGGAGGAAGAGGCAACTTCAGCAGAATAATTGAAGTTGGTCTGGCAAAAGCCTGAACGTTTTTCTATGGTATGGAGTAATTCCATATTTTTCGATAGCACTTCTGTGCTCTTTTGTAGGATAACCGGCATTTCGTTCCCATCCATATTCCGGATGGGTAACGGCCAGGTAAGCCATAAGATCATCCCGATAGGTTTTGGCCAAAATGGAAGCTGCGGCAATACTCAAATATTTTCCATCTCCTTTTATAATGCACTGATGAGGGATGCTGCGATAAGGATTGAATTTATTGCCATCAACCAGAATCAATTCGACACCCTGCTTTAATTGGTCCAGTGCCCTATGCATGCCAACAAGTGATGCTTGCAAAACATTTATCTTATCCACTTGCTCATTTGATATTTCCGCTATAGCATATTCGATTCCATCATTCACAAGGTCCTTACGGATCTGCTCTCTCTTTTTTTTCGATAGCAACTTGGAGTCAGTCAGCAAACTATGCCTGTAATCCAAAGGTAGAATTACTGCTGCGGCGACTACAGGGCCAGCAAGGCATCCGCGACCGACTTCATCACACCCCGCTTCGATTTTGTTTCCCGAAAAACTAGATTTCAACATGGTGCAATTTATATCGATACAGAAATATTTTAGTAAAACGGTGACATTATTTTTATCGGTATGTATAGAATTGAAAAGATATTTGTAAGTAAATTATATTTTTGCATCTCATTTTTATTTCAATCAAATGAAATTTGACTCAAACAAAAATCCGTGGACTTGCAAATCCTCAAAAGTGATTTATAAAAACGCCTGGATAAAGGTCGAGGAAGATCAGGTCGTACGGCCCAATAAATCAGAGGGCATTTATGGGAAAGTCCATTTTAAGAATAAGGCTGTTGGTATAATACCCCTGGACGATGAGCTAAACACCTGGTTGGTTGGTCAGTATCGATATACTTTGAACGAATATTCCTGGGAAATTCCAATGGGAGGAGTTCCTCTGAATGAAAATACCTTGGAAGGCGCAAAAAGAGAGCTAAAAGAAGAAACCGGATTAATGGCAAATCGGTGGAAAAAGCTCCTGAAAATACATACTTCAAATTCTGTGACCGATGAATATGGCTATGTATTTATCGCCGAAGATCTCACTCAGGGAGAAATGGATTGGGATGAAACCGAAGAACTGCAAATCAAAAAGCTTCCACTAAAACATGCCTTGGAGTTGGTGATGGAAAATAAAATCACAGATTCACTGAGCATCGCCGGAATATTGAAAGCCGCGAGGATTTATGGTTTGTAGATCATGCACCGGGCAAATGTCCTTTATGGCAGTTGGCCTTAGGGCCTCTGCGCCCAACCTAAGACCAGTGGAGTGGGGCAAATTGTCTGAATGTAGTTCGG
>JAUUZS010000148.1 GCA_030589835.1 Cyclobacteriaceae bacterium | reverse complement strand
GTTTCATGCCTATTAATATTTAATTATATGGTGCTGACCAATAAGATTGGCAGTATTAAAGTATAGCAAAAGAGCTCCAAGATAGGTAAAAATATGTACTACAAAATACAGTTGTACAATAATTAAATTACTAATCCGCTCGATTTAGCTTTTCGGAATAAATCCCATAAACTTTAAGTTTATTAACTGAACATATATTGCCTGTAAAAAAAGTAAAATTGAATATGCTTTATGGTTGAATTGAAAATTAAACTCCTATAATAGGCTGATTATCTGAAAAATGTGCCCTTTGTAGACAATAAAATAAAAGAAGGTCTTTTATGAAATTATTTAAAATAACTTAAGAACTTTTGTAATTATAGCTCTGAAAAGTCAATTTCTTATATATTTGTAATGATTTATAATATGCTCAATGACTAGCGAAGAAAAAAAGGCATTTTTACTCTTGAAATCTGTGATATTCCACTACCACGGATTGGATGAGGATGAGCAAAAAATCCTTGATGATACGGCAAAGAAATACGATGCCGAAGAAGAACTTAAATGGGCAAATGAATTTATCGCTAATGATTATATTTCGGCTTTTGAAAGGGCCAGGGAATATCTGAATAAAATTATAGGTAGGCTGGATAAAGACAAAAGGTTAAACTATCTGGATATGGTTTGGCGGGCAAACAACCAGAAAGGATATATCACTGAAATGGAGGCCACGGCCATGCTCAAATTGGCAAAAGACTGGAGTATTGAAGATGAACTCATTGAAATGGTAAAAAAATAAACGCTGCTATTCAATATACAAACCATAAAAAAAGGGCCTTAAGGCCCTTTTTTTATGGTTTGTATATTTTCCTTTTATTGAACTACACCTTCCAGGACATCCTTCATGGCCACTCTTGTTCCATCTTTGTAAGGCACAATCCAAGCGTCATTAACTCCCATTTCACGCAGATATTTCTTGAAGGTATCCGCTTCCCAATAATCCCTGAAATTCCCTAAAGTAATTTTCTGTACACCATCGTCCTGATTCTCTCCGCCAAAATTTTCATTGTTATCAAAATACTTTGAGAGATCTTTATTTCTGAATGCGCCAATTTGTACCTTAAACACTACACCTGATTCGTCAAAAGCAGTAGCGGTACTAACAGGTTGAGCCTGCATCGCCGAACTTGCGTCTGCGGCATCTTGCTTCGCTTTGGCAATGGCATTTTTGGCAGCATTTACCTGAGCTTCCATTTTTCTGTTTTGTTCGGTAAGATCAGCAATTTTAGAATCCTTCTCACCCAACGAGGACTGAATGCTGGATAATTGACCCTGAGCACTGCTCACTTCAGCTTTCAATGATTCATTTGCATCGAACATTCTTTTGAATTGCTCGGGAGAGGTCTTTTTAAGCTTCTTCTTCCATTCTTTCTTTTCCTTTTTTGTGAGTTGGGCTGTGGCAATATTTACGGCTGATACACAAAATATTATTGCTAGAATCAATACAAGGTTTTTCATTTCAGACGTTTTTTTTGATATTTATTTTTGAATTATCCGAAAGTACTTAAATATTTTCGCAAATACCAAATGAAAAATTGGACTATTTAAAGCTTAAATTCACTTTTATGACATTTCAAGACATAAAGTTTTAAAAATAATGCAAAATGACCATGTCGAATTGGCAATAGGTCGATAAAATTAAGTATCAATACATCAACTATAACCAATCCAAACCGCAAGAACCAGGGCCAATGAACCCATTATCCAAAATTTTATCATTAATGGAATAATAAACTTAAACCATTTATCATAAGGTATACCTGCAATACCTAATATTCCCATCAATACGGCATTGGTGGGAACAATCATATTTGTAAATCCATCTCCAAACTGATAGGCCAACACTGCAATTTGTCTGCTAACCCCCGTAAGGTCAGCTATCGGAGACATAAGCGGCATCGTCACATATGCCTGGCCGCTACCCGAAGGAATGAAAAAGTTAAATACACTCTGAATCATATACATCCCTATTGCCGAAAGCTCCGGGCCTGTTTTTTGAAGCGGAATCGCCAGGGCATTGACTATAGTATGTAATACCTGTCCGTCTTCAAGTGTTAAAGCTATTGACCTTGCAAAACCAATTAATAAGGCTGTCATCGTCAATTCGCTTGCCCCTATGCCAAAAACATTTGCAGCATCACTGGGATTTATTTTATTGACAATCACAATCAACACGGTGAGACCAAAAAATACTGCCCCTAATTCAGTCAGGTACCAATGCCATTTTGATATTCCATATACAATTAAACTCAATGCTAAAACGGTTAATGTAAAGATCACCCAGTGCATTTTGGTAAGCTTGGGATATACGGCTTCGGTATGAATTTGCGTATTTTCAACATTAAACATAAGGCTTTTGGAAGAATCCCTTCGAACACCCATGACATATTTTTGAACATGATGCCAACCGATCAGAAAAAATGGAATAAGTAAAAGCAATCTGTACCACATGCCAGATGTTGGTGGTACTTCAGCAACTTCCTGGGCGATCATAACTGTGAATGGATTTATCGCTGCCACGCCATAACCTATCCCATATCCAACAACCATAATGCCTACGGCAGATATTACGTCCATTTTCATTCCAAAACAAAGGGCAATAAGTACGGTAATAAACGGAAGATATTCCTCTGCCATGCCAAGAGTACTGGATCCGATTGAAAAAACCAGCATTGATAGTACGATGAGAATCTGAGGCCTGGAACCAAATTTATTCAACATTTTACCAAGAAAAGCGTCAATTACACCAGTAAACTTAATGACAGACAGCGCCCCACCAATAATGAAAATGAAGAATATGATCCCCTGACTATCGGCAAATGCCCTGGGAAGAACCGTAAATACACTCCAGGCACTCAGCAACGATTTCTCCGGATTTTTTTCATAACTACCCGGAATCACTTCGGAACGGCCATGTTCATTTTCGACGGTTTCAAAACTTCCCTGGGGCAATATATAGGTCAGTAGCAGGGCAAAAACCATCATCCCAAAAAGTAGTACAAGCGTATGAGGAACTTTAAATTTCATAATGAAAAATTATTTTAAAAGTGTTGAAAGAACTGAATCCAGTTTCGAATACGCTTTGATCTCCATATTAATTCTTGAATTGTTCAATCCTTTTTTATTGTATTCAGAAATATATATTTGTTCAAATCCTAGCTTCTCTGCCTCCAGAATCCTGTTTTCTATTCGGTTAACAGCCCGAATTTCCCCGCCAAGTCCGATCTCGGCCGCGAAACATGTCTTTTTTGGAATGGGCACTTCCTCCAGTGATGAGATGATGGAAACAGCTACTGCCAAATCTATGGCAGGGTCATCAATTCGTAAACCTCCGGCAATATTCAAAAATACATCTTGCATGCCCAGCCGGTACCCACCTCTCTTTTCCAGGACTGCCAACAGCATATTTAGCCTTTTTGAATCAAATCCGGTCGAGCTCCGCTGGGGTGTTCCATACGCTGCCGGAGACACCAGGGATTGAATCTCTATTAATAAAGGTCTGTTCCCCTCCAAAGATGCTCCGATCGAAATGCCGCTCAAACCATCTTCCCGCTGTGAGATCAGAATTTCAGAAGGATTTGAAACCTGCCTCAACCCATTACTTTGCATTTCATAAATTCCGAGTTCAGAAGTAGAACCAAATCTGTTTTTCGTTGTCCGCAGGATGCGGTAGCTCAAATGGCGATCTCCTTCAAATTGAATTACGGTATCTACCATGTGCTCGAGAATTTTAGGGCCGGCCAGTGCACCTTCTTTGGTAATATGCCCAATCAAAAATATTGGCGTGTTGGTTTTTTTGGCAAATTTCATCAGTTCAGCAGTACATTGACGCACCTGGGAAATACTTCCCGGGGCAGCCTCAATTTTATCCGCAAACATGGTCTGAATAGAATCAATGATCAATATCGAAGGCTTTAAGGCCTTTATCTGGTTAAAAATCGCATTTAGGTTTGTTTCCGTTAGAATATAAAGTGAAGATGCTTGGTGTCCTATTCGTTGAGCGCGCATTTTTATTTGCTGCTCACTTTCCTCTCCGGAAACATAAAGTATATTTCTTGAATTTAACTGGAGAGCGATTTGTAGCAATAGCGTAGATTTTCCGATTCCTGGCTCCCCTCCAATTAAAACCAAAGACCCTCGCACCAGGCCACCACCCAACACTCTGTCGAGTTCATGATCATTGGTTTTTATGCGTTGCTCATGATCAATTTTTATTTCATCTATTAATACTGGCTTTGATTTTGACAGCTTAATACTTTTTTCTTCCTGCCAATTTTGTTCCTCCTTAGCGACCAATACCTCTTCGACGAGGGTATTCCACTCTCCACAGCCAGGACATTTACCTTGCCATTTTGGGGATTGCGTACCACAAGACTGACAAAAAAAAGCAGTTTTTTGCTTAGCCATTGTCTGTTTGGTAAAGTGCTTCATTTAAAAAAGGGATCAGTGCCAAAATTACTGCATGTCGGTAGTAGGCTATACGATCGATGACATTATCTGTCAAAATACCAACAGCACCATTGCCTTGTTTCGAATTTTTTCTCCGAAATACCATATCATCTGCATGGCCGAGTTCCACACCCTGATTGATGAGGTCCACAATGTCTGGAGGTAATTGAAATGTCGCAGTTTGTGCTTTGCCCACTATTTTTTTTCCAAGTATCACAATCCAGGCAAAGGCTTCCATTTGTTTTCTGTTAGCCTGAACCCCTCCTTCGATGCCAACATAAAAATCCCCATCAGGATATATATCTTTTAAGGTATTTGCTCGGTTTTCGGCACCCAATAGGGTTTCTTTATTGGTCATGGGCTGGTCGGCAACTCCAGACATTACAGACTTACCTATAAATTCAAATTTTGAGCTGTTTTTATAAACCACTTCAAATCCTTTTCTTGTACTCTCTATTTTCACCGGATTTTCAGATCCTATATAAATTCTTTTCAATATGTATGAGATTAAGTATCTGTCTGAATAGCGACAGACTATTTCCTTTTCTTTTCATCAAATTTGACCTTAAAAATAATTTAAAAAATGACAATCCTTAAATCTATCCTGTTTTACTCCGTAATTTTATTTGTTTTATCAGGTTTCTCATCAAATGATGATGAGCCAAAAGGCCTTTCAGTTGGAAGCATTGCGCCAAATTTCAAAGCAATGGATCAGTTCAGTAATTTATTTGTTCTTGAAGACCAACTCAAAAAAGGTCCTGTTGTTTTGATGTTTTACCGGGGGCATTGGTGCAAATATTGCAACAGGCAATTGGAGGAATTAAGTGATTCATTGGGATTTATTATAGAAAAAGGAGCTTCAGTACTTGCGGTGACCCCGGAAGTCATGGAATTTGTTAACGAAACATCAAAAAATTACGACAATGCATTTCGTATTATTTCTGACACAGAGATGAAAATCATGAAGGCCTACGATGTGAGATTCCAAGTGGACAAGGGCACAAATACCAAATACAATATTTGGGGAATTAAGTTAAATGAATTTAATGGTGATAATGGAACGAATTTGCCCATTCCAGCCACGTATATCATTAATCAAGATGGAAAAATCAAATATGTTTTTTTCAATGAAAACTATAAAAAGAGAATATCTGTCAAGACCATATTAACACATTTATAGCGTGATTAAGGCTCCACAAAATATGCGGCTCACGAAATTGATTTTATTGCACAATGTTAATTTTAGTTACATCGTTCAAAATAATAGAACTAATTTTTTAAAATTGCAGTTAATACTTAGGCAAGTATTATATTTAGCTAGTTATCCGCAATATTTAATATGACAATTCGATGAAAAAATTGATCATCTTTATTATAATATCTTCTTTTATTATTTCCTGTTCCAGACCTCCAGCACAACCCTGGCAACCAACGAAGTATAAAAAACATAAAACAAAGTAATATTTTGCCTGCCAAAATACCTGATATTCGTACCACCCTTACCGAATTACTCGGCATTCGATACCCGATAATTATGGCGCCTATGTATTTGGTTTCAAATGTTACGATGGTTGTTGAAGCCACTAATTCGGGTATTACTGGTGCTATTCCAGCCTTGAATTATCGAACGGACAAAGAATTCAGAAAAGCCCTTGAAGAACTAAAAGATAAGTGTAAAGGCCCGTTTGGAATAAATCTCATTGTTAACAAATCAAATATCAGGCTTAAGGAACAATTGAACACCTGTCTGGAATACAAGGTGGATTATGTTATTACCTCCTTAGGCAATCCCGCTAAAATAATTGAGAAATGTCATGATAATGGCATACGGGTTTTTTGCGACGTTGTCAACGAAGTGCAAGGAGAAAAAGTTTCTGTCCTGACTCCTGATGGCCTTATAGCTGTCAATAAAGATGCAGGAGGTCATGCCGGTAATTTGAGTAGCCAGGAGCTCATTACAAAACTTCGAACCATTTCGGATTTGCCAATTATTTCTGCCGGAGGGGTAGGGAATGGAAAGCAATTATTCACAAAGCTCAACGAAGGGGCTTGTGGCATCTCCATGGGAAGTCCGTTTATTGCTACCGACGAATCACCGGTTTCTGAAGCATATAAACAGGCATGTGTACAGTATGCAGCCAAAGACATTGTAATGACTACAAAGCTGAGCGGGACTCCTTGCACGGTTATCAATACACCATTTGTGCGAAAAACAGGAACCCGGCAAAATGGGCTCGAAACCTTCCTGAATTCACACCGGAGATTTAAAAAACTGGCTAAAATGCTGACATTTTATAAAGGCATGAAATCACTGAAAAAAGCTGCCTTTAGTTCGACATACAAAAGTGTGTGGTGTGCAGGCCCATCCATTGAGTTTGTAACGGAGATATTGCCTATTCGAAAATTAGTCAGTAATATAATGCTAGAATATGAAAAGGCTATAGCCACAAAGGTAAATTGATTATTTCTTTCTGAGCTTTGAAACATGATTTCACCAAAACGCTTTCTGAAAATACTTCCATGGATATTGATCGCCCTGATAATGGCAACGCTTTATGTTACCAATCACTGGCCCTTTAGTCCAAAAGAGAAAGAATATCAGCATATTATCGATTCTTCAGTCTTACTTCAATAAGTATAAAGCCTTGGAAAGCTAGAATTGTTAAAATATAACTTAAAATAAATTTTTTAATATAAACGACTCAGTGATGGAAAAATAATTGGCAATTCCATTCTGAATACACACCAATACAATCCTGATTTAAGTTTTATTCTTATTGCCTCAGGAGAAGCCGTTGGGTGCATCGACTTAACAAAACTTGAACCCCAAGACATTGAGCTAGCAGGAGACTCGATAATTGTTCGCCTTCCTGCACCAGAGTTGTGCTACCACAAGCTTGATCTGAATAACACCAGGATTTTTTCTTTGAACACGGAAAGCTGGTGGAGCCGGTTATTTTCTGCAGAGGAAGAAAAAAATGAAGTGCTACAAATGGCGTATCAAAAGGCTGAGGACAGGCTTAAGGAAGCTGCTACAGAATCAGGGATATATGAATCAACAAATGAAAATGTAGTAATTATGCTGAGGCCACTTTTAGAACAACTTACAGGAAAACCAGTGATCATCAGCACCTCCTTGCCAGTAAAAGAACTAGAGCCCGGGCTGTAGGTGGGTATCCAAAACTGACCACACCAACTCACTTTCAAAACCCTTACTGATCAGGTGTCTGGCAATTTTGTTTTTTACAATGTATTCACTACCAGATATCTGCCTCGATTTTTTGTCGATAATGCTTGAAATAGCATTTTCATATTCCTGGCCAGAAATTTCGCTTAACGCCTTGTCAATGCAATAGGAAGATATATTTTTTTGTTGCAATGCATAAGCTATTTTTATTTTTCCCCATTGCTTCAAATTGAATTTCCCCCTTGCAAACGTACATGCGAAACGCTCTTCATTCACATAATTCTCCGTAATCAATTCCGCTAAAACCTCCTCAACTTCATCGCTGTACAATCCGGTTTTATAAAGCCTGTCTCTAACTTCTTGTTGGGTTCGCTCCTGATAGGCACAAAAATTCCCTGCCTTAACTTTTGCAGATTTCATTTTGTCTTGTCTCATAATCCCGGATAATCGCTGTTTATTCTATTAAAATTTAAAAACCCATTAAACCTTTTTATACGCTAATAGTCTAAACACGAAGATAATGAAATTTAATACCCAAAACTGGTATGGTTTTTGGAAAAGTAAAACAAAATGAAGGCCATAATTAAAATATCGATCTTAATAACAGGAATTATCGTTGCAATAATATGCGTTAAAACCACCGTCTCTTTAAAATCGATCGATGGTCAAAAAGAACATTTGAGTCACTATATGGAAAGTCCGGATGCATTTGTGGCAAAAAGCTTACCCCATTATGCTTTTATTAACAGGAATCGAGCACAACAATAGTCTTGGTATTTATGGGAAACCAGAAATATTAATGCCAAAACCCCGCTGTCGCCTAAAGCAGGGAAGGGATTTCTAAAAAATCAAATCACTATTTGTTATGATAAAATTACCTTCGCCTTCATCAGCCTTTTTACTAAAAAACAAAAATCCTTTCCATATCGCAGGGCAGCAAATAGTTGCTTTTTTTGTGCTTAAAATTATTCGCTACCTACTTCCTAAATAATTCCGTTTAATCCACAACTTCTGCAAGAGATAATAAGGAAGTACTG
>JAUUZS010000040.1 GCA_030589835.1 Cyclobacteriaceae bacterium | reverse complement strand
TTTTCATTATTGCCTGTTTTCTTCGAATTTTCTATAAAGTATCCGACTTAAATTAAAATACAAAAAATATCCTAAAACCGTGCAAATATTACAAATTAACGCTCAAATCCCAAACTGATATTTTTTTATCATCGCTGCAGGACAATACCTGATTTTTATAATTTGTCCATAGTACTTTATTTACGGACGTTGCATGACCGGCATATCTCGATTTATCGATCACCTTGAGCAAGCTAAAAGTTGCCAAATCCCAGACCTTTATGGATTTATCCATACTCCCTGACACAAAAAATTCTTTTGTTGGATCAATGCTCAACGAATTTATGGCATACATGTGTGCCGCCACCGACTGCTCGGGTTGATAATGATCAAATGCATTCCAGCTTTTAATTTGTGCATCCCTGCCTGCACTGATCAAATGATTGTTTAATGGATTATAAGCTATCGAAAAAACAGATAATTCGTGGGCATTGATGCGGTATTTTTGATGGTAATTTTCTAAATCCAATATCCTTATGGTGCTATCACTCATTGCCAGGGCCATCTCCCCCAGTTCCTGGTTTATGGCAATACAACGTATGCTCTTATCGGCCAATTTTATTTTCTTTACAAAGGTCAATGTCTCCTGATCAACCACATATAGCGTCCCGTCTCCAGAACCTATATAAATTTTCTTGTCCAGACTTTTGATATCAAAGATATGGCTTGCAGAAATCTGCAAAGAACCGATTTCATCTTTATTTACCGGGTCCACCAGGTGAATGCCTTCGAAATTCTGTCCGACAAGTAATAAATTTTCTTTTTGAAGGTAGTGTACCGCATAAACAGCATTTTTCATTTTTGCAATCAACTGACCATTTTCAGGATCTTTCAGGTCCCATTCTACCACCATGCCGTCTCCACCGCTTGAATAAAACAAATTGCTCTCCACTCCGCTTTCCAGGGCATACACACAATCCCGATGCCCGTCAAGGCTACAGCGCTTTTGCACATTTATTTCCATAATATTTTTTGTAAAAAATCTTTATTCATATTTTTATGAACTTGCTGAAATTATTAATTATTGAATATCAATGCCTATAACAAAAATAGAGAAAATCAATAGCAATTCTTTTTGGTGCTGCTGGAAAATTTCTGAATCGGTTTATCAATTACAAAATAAGATATTATTGAGTGATGCAGGAATAAAAGAGCTTGAAAAAATAAGTCACCCTATAAAGCAGCTAGAGCGTTTGGCCTCGCGGGGCTGCATTCAGGAATTGGTAAAAAAGGCGGGTAAAACCTACAATGGGATTACTAAAGACGAACATGATAAACCGCATTTAATAGGTATAAATTATCATATATCCATATCACACTGTCATCCTTACGCTGTGGCCATATTGCATAAAAAGCTGCCTGTAGGTATCGATATTGAAAATCCTGTGGAAAAACTCGGTAGAATTGCCCATCGGTTTTTAAATGAAAAAGAATTTGACGCTTGTGATGGCGATATAAAAAAGCTGTGCATCTATTGGTCCGGAAAAGAAGCTATTTATAAACTGAATGGAAAAATAGGGTTAAATTTCAAAAAAGACATTCGTATACCTCCCTTCAATTTGAAAGATAAGGATGTGATACGATCTGAATTTTTTATTGGTGATGATGCCGTGAAGGTTGCCCTAAATTATGAACAATTAAGCTCGCATATTGTATGCTATTGCTTTTAGTATCAAAGATATAATATTGGTGTATTATTTGGCAAAAGTTTGGAATGAACTAAAGTTAAAAGTGCCTGCCAACATGCAAAGCAGGCCTAGAGTTGCGAAGAATTCTTCAATTTTGGCAATCTAAATACTTGAAACTCCAGACGCTTTTCTGGCTTGCCCAGGTTAGAGTATCAATTTCTAATGATCCTGGTTTAGGCTATAATCACTATCGATAGCATTTAACAACTGCTTAACTTCGTCAGACTTTTGATGATCTCCGATTTTATCGAACGAAATAATCAGGTTTCTCAATATTCTTTTCACAATATCTTCATTTTGGCAAGGTTCAAAAAACAAATCAATTGGATTTAGGTGCAACTGTTGCACATAATTTTCGATGTCTGATTTTGAAAAAATGAGGCCTTTGTTGAATGCATTAATATAAAACTGCTGATCTCCTGCCTTATAGGTACACATAAACAAGTTCGGCAAATTGACGCCACGGATGGGTATCTCCAGTTTTTGGGCAATCAGGATATACAAAATACATAAGGAAATCGGGTTTCCACGTTTTGTTTCCAGTACGACATTGATCATAGAATTGCCTGGTGAGTGGAAATTTTTAGTGTTGGCCTTAAATTTTAGCTTTTCAAAAATGGTACTATTAATCATTTTGACCTGATCAAAGGGATGAAGGTCCCTTTTAAAATCCAGCCATACTTCATAGTATAGTTGTTCAATTTCTTTTTTGAGAAAGACCAATTCCAGGTTGGGGTATTGATAGGTGGCAACAATCCAGGCTCCTTCCAATAAATCGGACCCTCCATTTCTGGCCCATTCCTGAAGTCTGGATTTTAGTTTATCAAACTGAAGTATATGAATTAGATTCTCAATTTTCCTCTGAACGCCGGTATTAAAACTTTCCTCCCACACTTGTTCCAAAAATGGAATGACTACACTCCCAATAGATAATATTTTATCTTCAACATGCCTGACCACTTCAGAATCCTCATCCTCCAATAAGGATACCAAGGCCTTCAATTCCTTTTCGTTCAGCACTTTTAACAAAATTCTACTTTTAATATGATAATGAGATTTT
Source organism: Cyclobacteriaceae bacterium (assembly GCA_030589835.1). The sequence continues at coordinate 10,919 of JAUUZS010000040.1, read as the reverse complement.
CACACCTGACTCTTATGCCAATAAAAATATTGGGGATTAGGACATATCGGGCAACTGCCTGTTCTACTATTTTTTCTTTTCACTTTTATCTTTTTTTCCAAAAACAGACACCTGCACATATCTACCGGGGTTTGCCTGCATATCAACCAGCAACCTATCCAAATCCCTGGCCGTATTGCTCAAATAAATGTATAAGGAATCGTCCTGCATCAATTTGCCCATGGTTCCGGCTCCGTTTTTCAGGCTATCCATGTTTGCGGTAATGCTTTCGAGCATTATCTGCGCTTTATCCAGGGTTTGTGAGAGCTCAAGATTCTTGAGCGAATCGGTCAGTTGGGCAGCATTTACCAGTACAGGCTTTAATTCAGTAAGTACCACATTTAGCTGTTTTGAATTTTTGTTCAGATTATCCAGCAACAGATACAATTTATGTTCCATAACAGGAAGGTTCCTCCCAAGATTTTCGGTAACTATTTCCAAGTGGGTCAACGTACCATTTATTTTTTCACTGTTGCCCTGAAAACTCTCCAGAACGCTATTTATACGCGAAATGGTGGTACTTATATCATCACCAACAGATCCTGCGCTTTGCTTTAAAAAATCCGTTATCCCCGCATCTATGTCCGATCTGAGGGTATCTCCATTTTTATGCACTATAGCATTGGAATCACTTAATATTAGCTCGATGGCTTTACTTCCCAGAAAATCTGTATTTACCAAACGGGCAATCGTTCCCTGATTCAGTTTTATTTTACTATCAATGCCAATCTCAACGGATACTTTATTTTCCTTATGTTGCAAAATTTCTATTTCACTAACGCGACCGACGCTCAACCCATTGATAATGACAGGATTGGACTTAGTAAGACCATCAATATTGGTATAAAGTGCATAATAGCTATTCGTTGATTTGAATAAATCTATTCCTTTCAGAAAATTAAACCCGAAATAGAGAATTGTGATGGAGACAACGGCAAGTGCACCTACTTTAAATTCTTTGGAAATATTCACGTATTAAAAGTTTTAATTGATGGTTGATTCTAGTTCATTTTTATAATCTCGAAAAGCCCTAAAAAGTCCCGATGCAATCAATGTCTGACCATAGGCATCATTCAGGTATCTTTCTTCCTTATGATTGCTCAAATATCCAGTCTCAACCAGTACACTAGGCATTGAGGTTCTGTACAAAACCCAAAATCCGGCTTGTCTAACTCCCCGGCTCTTTCTTCTTACCCTGTCTTTGAATTGATGCTCGATTTTATCTGCTAATCTTAAACTATTCTCTAAATATGCACTTTGGTAAAGAGAAAACAAAATATAAGACTCCGGAGAGTTGGGATCAAAACCTTCATATACCTCCTTATCACCTTCCTCCATAAGAATTACAGCATTTTCTCTTTTTGAAACTTCAAAATTTGCCTCTGAGGTATGCATCCCCATAATATAGGTCTCCGTTCCATAAATACTTTGCTTTTTCTTTTCAGGAGTATCTGCTGGTAAACTATTGCAATGAATGGAAATAAACAGGTCGGCACCATTTTTGTTTGCTAAACTTGCACGATCTTCAAGTTTAATAAACTTGTCTGTTGATCTGGTATAAATTACTTTTACGTCCTTTAAATATTGTTGGATGGTTTTCCCGAGTTCGAGAGCGATTTTGAGTGCAATGTCTTTTTCTTTTGATATGATACCAGAAGTCCCGGAATCTTTGCCCCCATGCCCGGCATCTATTACCACGGTATTTATTCGCAGGTCACGCTTGTCAACAGCAGTGAACGCACTCATCAGGATTAGCAAAGTTAAACTGAGGGTAACAACAATATTTTTCACAATTTTGCGATTGTTTTTAAATGAACGTTTATCATTGCGTAAAATTGGGATTTTTTCTTTAAAACTGAATAACAGAGTGTTAAAAATAAAACACCTTTTTATATTTCTAAGCATTATCTTCTCTCTTGGACCAAATACAGGTTATTGTCAGGATGAAAATAATGCCCAATACGATAGTTTGCTAAACAATAGTCGTGCCGATACTATATCATATTCCCCAACACCTGCCGACAGTTTATCCATTGATCTGGATTCCCTGGCACAAGAAGAGGTAGGTGATATCGAAACTACCATTGAATATAGTGCGCAGGATTCGATACAGATGGACGTGATAAATCAGATTGTCAACCTTTATGGTGATGCGCAAATTACGTATGGAGAAGTAGAATTAACAGCTTCGCAAATAGAGATAAACTACTCAAACAACATCATTACAGCAATAAGCACAAAAGATTCCCTTGGCAATGTTATCGGAAAGCCTGTTTTTAAGGACGGGAACGAAACCTTCGAAACCGATAACATGAAATATAACTTTGAGTCTAAAAAAGCGATCATCAATGGGGTAGTGACTCAACAGGGGGAAGCAGTAATGCAAGGTGAAAAAGTGTTTAAAAACGACAGAGATGAACTTTTTATTTCTAAAGCCAGGTACACAACCTGTAATATGGCTGACCCACATTTTCATATAGAAGCTTCCAAACTTAAGGTAATCCCGGGCAACAAGGTTGTCGCAGGGCCATTTCACATAAAGATCAAGGATATACCCTTACCGATTGGCTTACCTTTTGGCATTCTTCCTGTTCCAAAAACAAAAGTTTCCGGAATCCTATTTCCAACCTATGGAGAAGAAAAACGCCGCGGTTTTTTCCTAAAAAATGGCGGTTATTATTTTGCTATCAACGATTATGTAGACCTCAATTTAACCGGAGAGCTTTATTCAAAGGGAAGCTGGGGAATAAATGCGGCTTCATCCTATAGTAAAAGATACGCATTTAGTGGTCGGTTCAGTGCTAAATACAACAATCAAACCGGTCTGACAGAGGGCGATTCTACGGTCTCCAATGATTTTTGGGTCAATTGGAGCCACAGTCCGCAGTCTAAAGGATCGAGTAGATTTTCTGCTTCTGTGAGTGCAGGAAGTTCGACTTATAACCAAAACAATCCCACGACAGACCTCAGAAATACGATGAGCCAGGATTTTAATTCGAGTGTTAATTATTCAAAAACCTTTAAAGGCACGCCATTCAGTATGAGTGCCAGCAGTCGTTTGCAACAAAACGTCAATTCGGGCTTAGTAAATCTCTTGCTACCTGAACTTGCATTTAATATGAGTAGGATTTATCCATTTAAATTTGGCGCCACTTCAGCTAAAAACTTTCTACAAAAAATCAGCTTTTCATGGAATATGAACTCCACCAACCGGGCGACCAACAATAAAATTGGAACTCAGAGTTTTGATGTGCTAGGCTACAATCCCGCAAATGACACGATCGTTCCCCTTAGTGAACTGGGCCTGAACGGACTATGGGCCAGGGCACAAAACGGCATGAGACATCAAATCCCGATTTCTACGTCCATGAATATCTTCAAGTTTATCACCTTCAGCCCTAGCTTTAATTATTCAGAGCTGTGGTATTACAAAGAGCTACGTTATGCGTGGAATGATGAAGCTGCCGCAGTAAAGATTGATACGCTAAATACATTTTCCAGGGCAAATCAGTATAGTGCATCGGGATCATTCAATTCAAGACTGTATGGAACATTAAATTTCAGGGGAGAGAAAATCCAGGCTATTCGTCATGTAATGACCCCTTCCTTTTCGATGAGTTTCAGCCCTGATTTCTCATCCGAGAAATATGGCTATTACCAGCAAGTTCAAATAGATTCATTAGGAAATGAAAGAAGGCTTTCTAAATATGAGGGATTTGTTTATGGAACTCCTTCTGCCGGAGAGAGCGCTACGGCATCTTTTTCGCTATCAAATAATTTGGAGATGAAGGTGAAAACCAAAAAGGATACTACCGAAAAATCAAGAAAGGTAGTGTTGCTAGATAACCTGTCACTCTCCTCGAGTTACAATTTTTTGGCGGACTCCTTCCGGCATGCACCAATACGAATAGGTGCCAGGACCAAGATTTTCAATAAAAAATTGGATATCAGTTTCAACTCTACCCTGGATCCGTATATCTATCAACTTGACAGCACCTATTTTACCAGCAACGGAGATAAAAAGACTGCTCAAAGAAAAAGAAATATATATGCCTGGGATGCTGGCGGGGGTTTTGGGCAAATTACGCAGGCGACGTTATCGATGGGCATGAGCCTGAATCCCAAAGCCCGGGAAAGCAATAATACCAAAGAAGAAGAATTGGGCCCTTTGACAGCAGAAGAAGAAATGCAATTGCAGTTTATCAAAAACAACCCGGAACTCTATGTGGATTTCGATATCCCATGGGATTTGAGGTTTAATTATAACGTTAACTTTAGAAAAAAAGGGCATGAAGAGGCTGACATCATTCAGGCACTAACATTTAGTGGGAGCATCACCTTTACCGAAAAATGGAATATGAACTTCACTTCAGGATTTGACTTTGAAAGCTTAGAATTTACGCAAACCAATTTTAATATTACCCGTGATCTTCATTGCTGGCAAATGAACTTTTCATACATACCATTTGGTCGATACCAGTCGTATAATTTGGCTATAAATGCCAAATCTTCTTTGTTACAGGATCTGAAAATTAACAAACAAAGAAGCTGGTTTGATAACTAACGTACCTTCTTTTGGGTCAATGAACTACTTTCATTGCAATAAACTAAAGTAAATTCATACATTTGCTTCCTTAATTTTATTATTTTTGTTTCGAAATCTATTAATTTTTTTATATTAAGCATCAAAATTAAATTACATTGAGAAAATCAATTCTTCCGGTGGGACGCACTAAATTTTTGGGGTTGTTGATTTTATTGTTTACTTTTTTGATAGTCATCGATGTCCAGGCACAAAGAAAGACTAAAAGCTATCTTAAGAAAAGAAACAAAAGGGTTTCCACCTATAAAGGGGGATCCATTCATTTTGACAAAAACAAAAGATACTTAAGTGTAGGTGGAAGCGTGGACGCATTGAATTATTTTGGTGATTTAGCGCCAAAATCCGGCATGGCAAGTACTAACATTTCTTTTACACGGCCCGCTTTTTCCGTGCATGGGCTATATAGATTAACTCCATATTTATCCCTTCGTAGCAGTTTTAGCTGGGGCCGTCTTGTAGGCGATGATTATGCATCTTCTGATCCTTACGGCGAACAAAGCAAGTTTAATTATGTAAGAAACATTTCATTTCGAAACGACATCAAGGAATTGGCTTTTGTTGCAATATGGGACATATTCCCCAATTACGGAACCTTCCTGAACCGAACCCCTTTTACACCATACGTATTTGCAGGCGGCGCGGTATTTCATCATAACCCCAAAGGACAAGCACCCGAACTCGATAAATTGGGCCTGCCTTTAGCCGAAGCGGGGGAGTGGGTAGCGTTGAGGCCTCTGGGCACAGAAGGCCAGCTAAGCGAACATTATGACGTAAAACAATACAGCCTGATCCAGGCATCGATCCCTTTTGGGTTTGGAATAAGGACTAAGGTACAAAAAAGGTTGGATTTTGAGTTTGAAGTCGGATACCGGTTTTTATTTACGGATTATATCGATGATGTAAGTGAATTGTATGTGGATTTAGGGGCTTTGGAAAGCGAACTGGCCAGGGCAATGTCTGACAGGTCAAATGAAGATGTCGCCGTTAACTCGGGTGAAATAAGAGATCGTGCAGCCATTGAGGCTACCGCACATTTGGCGCCCTATACTTCCAAATATAACAACCAAACCTACACCGTTTATGGTGGCCGTGGACAGGAACACCCTTCCAACAATAGAGGCCATTCCAGTGGAAAAGATATTTATATTGTGACTAGCTTTAAATTGACGTATATTATAACCGGAAGATTCAAAAAAGCTAAAGTCAGATAGACATTTGTTGCCACGAAACCCACTTCTTATGAAAAAACGATTGTATTGGCAAAGTACATTTTTTGTATTTGCGCTTGCTATTACTTTATTGTTTGCCTTTTCTTTGATTTCCTTTTCAAATGCCTCAAATCTCAAGGAGGGCTTAAAAACTGAACATACAAAACAGTCAATCCCGTATATAAATAAAGGTATATACGTAATCGTAGGTGCATTTCGAATCCCTGAGAATGCCATCAAATATGCCAGATCAATAAAAATTGAAGGGGAATCGCCTCGGGTCGGAAGATATAGAGCCAATAAACTATACTACGTTTATGCCTATGCAGTAGGAGAAAATCTGGGATTTGCGCGTCAAAAAAGAAGCGAGCTTAGAAGGACCAGTCGGTTTTACGACGCCTGGATACTATATGTTGATATTAATTTGAATGCTCTGAAGAAAAAAGAAACTACGCCAGATTTAGTAGTAATAAACCAAGCTAAAGAGATTGAAGTTGAAGAAACAATAGTCCCGGTACCAAAACCAGTACCAGTAGAGGAAGAGATAATACCCCCTCCTCCTTCTACAGTCCAGCAAGGCCAATTATCTTTCAAGTATAGATTTAATGTTGTCAATGCTACTTCATTAAAGGAGGTTCCCGGTTACATAACTATTATCGATGCTGCCCGGAGCAAGTCCATGAGGAGTGTAAGCACAAATCAGGTGCACGCCCTGAATGCGCCAAATTCACAATCAAAAGAGATCATCGCGCTTTGTGATATTTTTGGATTTGCAAAAACACAGGCAAAATTAAAAATTGATGCTCCTATGACTTCAGAGGACAACAGCTTGTTTAGCCAATCGGAAGACATAACTACCATAAAGTTTGACCTTATCCGGCATAAAGTCGGCGATATGCTCACCATGTATAACGTTTACTTTTATAATAATTCAGCCATTATGAAGCCCGAATCAAAATTTGAGCTAAATAGCTTACTGAGTATGCTGAAAGAAAATGATAAACTCGAAATTAAAATCCATGGCCATACTAATGGAAATGCGTCCGGAAAAATTATTAAGTTGAAAAAAGGGGATACTAACTTTTTTGAGGTCTCCGATAATAACGATGAAAACAATGGTTCTGCCAAAAAACTATCGGAAAGCAGGGCAGAAATCATTCAAAATTGGCTTATTAATAATGGCATAGATGCAGGCCGTATGACTTTGAAAGGCTGGGGAGGCAAAAAGATGTTATACAAAAAAACCGACAAATTAGCCGGTCGTAATGTTCGGGTTGAAATAGAAATATTGAAAGAATAATTTTCTCAAATTATTCTATTCCGCCCAGCTTTCCACTTCTTCTAAAGTTGGGTTTTTCACATCTTTTAATTTCAATTTCTTTCGCATACCACATACACTATTAAACAGCTTGCTGGGCTTTTCATTAATTATATCCTCCAGGCTTGCCATTCCAAGCTTTATAAGAATTGGAATTAAATCTTCCCTGATTCCTGCTTTTTTAAATACATCAGATGGATCGGCTGCTTTCTTTTCCGGTTTCATCTGTGGGAAAAACAACACATCCTGAATGGAATTTGAATTGGTCATAATCATCGCTAAACGGTCAATCCCCACTCCAAGGCCTGCTGTTGGAGGAAGTCCATATTCCAAGGCCCTCAAGAAATCCTCGTCCAACACCATGGCTTCTTCATCTCCTCTTTTTCCCAATTCCAATTGTGCCTGAAAACGCTCCCGCTGATCTATAGGATCATTCAATTCCGAAAAGGCATTACATATCTCCTTTCCGTTGCAGATGGCCTCAAAGCGCTCAGCGAGCCCTTCAACCGATCTGTGTTTCTTTGCTAAAGGAGACATCTCCACCGGATAATCCGTAATAAAGGTCGGCTGTATAAGCTTAGATTCACACTGCTCACCAAATATTTCATCAATGAGCTTTCCTTTCCCCATAGTTTCGTCAATTGGCACATTCAAGGATTTGGCTTTACTTCTCAATTCATCCTCAGACATTTGGGAAATATCAATGCCCGTGAAATGTTCAATGGCTTCGAACATGGTAAACCGTTTCCAGGGACGCTGGAAATTAATTAGGTTTTCCCCAACCTGGATTTCTGTTGTCCCATGAAGATCCATCGCAACACGTTCTACCATTTCCTCTACAAGATCCATCATCCATTGATAATCTTTATATGCCACATAAAGCTCTACCTGGGTAAATTCAGGATTATGAAAACGAGACATCCCTTCATTTCTGAAATCTTTGGCAAATTCATAAACCCCATCAAACCCACCTACGATTAGCCTTTTCAGATATAACTCATTGGCTATACGCAAAAAAAGAGGCATATCCAGAGTATTGTGATAGGTTTTAAATGGCTTTGCTGCTGCTCCTCCATAAAGCGGTTGAAGGATAGGCGTTTCCACTTCAAGATATCCCCGGTCATTCAGGAAATTCCGGATAGAATTAACCAGTGAGGTTCGCTTTTTGAATGTTTCCCTGACCTGGGGATTCACAATCAAGTCAACATATCGCTGCCTGTACCGTTGTTCCGGATCAGTAAAAGCATCATGAGAAACTACATTTCCTTCCTTATCGGTGGTTTCTTTGACAATTGGAAGTGGTTTTAATGACTTGGATAATACCCGTAACTCCTTTACATGAATGGATATCTCGCCGGTCTGAGTGGTAAACACAAATCCTTTCACACCAATGATATCACCAATATCCAGTAATTTTTTGAACACCGTGTTATACATGGTTTTATCCTCATCTGGGCAAATATCATCTCTCCTTAAATAAATCTGCACTTTTCCCGATTCATCCTGCAATTCGGCAAAAGAGGCTGATCCCATTATCCTGCGGCTCATTAGCCGTCCAGCTATGGATATATTTTTATAATCTGTTTTTTGCTTTTCATAATTTTCATGAATGTCTTTTGCATTGACATTGACTTCAAAAAGTTCAGGTGGGTATGGATTGATCCCCAACTTTTCCAACTCCTTTTTTTCTTCTCTTCTTCGTAATTCTTGTTCGCTAAGTTGCATATCCAATTTTTTATTTGGAGTGCAAAAATAGTTATAAATATGGTATTCAAAAATTTCAAAAAACAATGAATTGAATGAATTAAACATTATTTGCGCACAGAAGAATAATTTATCCAAAATATAATTGAGCAAAATATTTACAGGTGCTATATTCATGAATATTTTTATACCCCTATTTGAATAATAATGACATGAAAAACAGGCTCCCTGAAATGGATTTTATCCTAGCGATACTTCTATTTGTATCTTTTTTAACTGGATGCGACACGCAAAAAAAAGAAAAGTATACCCCGCCAAATATCCTTTTTGCCATTGCTGATGATGCTTCATTTCCGCATATGGGAGCATACGGGTGCAACTGGGTAAAGACACCTGCATTTGACAAGGTGGCAAGTCAGGGAATTCTTTTTACCAATGCCTATACCCCAAACGCAAAATGTGCCCCATCAAGAGCATGTATTCTCACAGGTCGCAATTCCTGGCAACTGGAAGAAGCAGCGAATCATGTTCCTTTTTTTCCTGCTAAGTTCAAAACTTATGCGGAATCTTTAAGCGAAAATGGGTATCATGTTGGATATACCGCAAAAGGCTGGGCTCCCGGCGTCGCCAAGGATAAGGAAGGCAAACCCAGACAATTAACAGGAGTGCCCTATAATACACATAAAACCACTCCACCTGCAAAGTATATTTCGAATAATGACTATACAGCAAATTTTGAAGAGTTTTACAGCAACAAACCAGAAGGCACCCCTTTTTGCTTTTGGTATGGATCGACAGAACCTCACCGAGCGTATGAGTTTCGCGCGGAATTGAAAAAGGAGGAAAGAAATTATCGAATATTGACAAGGTGTTTGATTTCTGGCCAGATAATGACACCGTCAGGGCAGACATGCTGGACTATGCCTTTGAAATCGAATATTTTGACCTGCACCTGCAAAAGATGCTGGATATACTGGAAAAAAATGGTGAGCTAGACAACACGCTGGTAATCGTAACTGCCGACAATGGCATGCCTTTTCCTCGGATCAAAGGACAGGAATATGAACTATCAAACCATTTGCCTTTAGCAATCATGTGGAAGGACGGCATTAATAATACGGGGAGAATTGTCGACGATTTTGTGAATTTCATTGATTTTGCACCGACTTATCTTGAACTGGCAAACCTAAATCGTACAGAAATCGGCATGCAGGCTATTCAGGGGCAAAGCTTGACTGATATATTTTTTTCCGATAAAAGTGGCAATGTCACCAATTACAGAGATCACGTTATAATTGGCAAAGAAAGGCATGATGTCGGGAGGCCAAATGATTGGGGCTATCCGATTCGGGGAATTGTGAAAGACGGATTTTTATTGATAAATAATTATGAAACAGAAAGGTGGCCGGCAGGAAATCCTGAAACCGGTTATCTGAATTGTGATGGAAGCCCTACAAAAACAATTCTTCTGCAGCGAAGAACAAATCCTGAGACCTTTGACTATTGGGACTGGTCATTCGGAAAAAGGCCTTTACAGGAATTATATGAAATCAGCAAAGACCCGGAATGTATGGATGACCTGGCCGATAATATTGATTATAGTGAATTAAAAAGTTCCTTGTTAGCTCAAATGGAAAAGGAGCTCACCGAACAAGGCGATCCCAGAATGGCAGGCAATGGGCATATTTTTGATGAGTACATCTATGCTCAGAAGGGCACCAGAGGATTTTACGAGCGATATATGAATGGAGAAGAAATCAATACAGGATGGGTAAATAAAAGCGATTTCGAAAAGGAACCACTTGATTAAATTCCCCTATTTGAAGAAAAAGTTAAAAGCCAAAAGAAGGATGTCCTTTTGGCTTTTAACTTTCAGCTTTTACCTTTCAGCTCATAGCTAATTAGTGTCTGTCCATAAAGTCAAGTGTCTGAGCTAGAAAGTTCGAGTTCAAGGCTTGTGAAATCCGAAAAATGTGAGTTTACGTTTGTAAATGATCATTTTGAGGATGAACATAACGCAGAAATCGGACTTTATAGACAGACTCTA
>JAUUZS010000073.1 GCA_030589835.1 Cyclobacteriaceae bacterium | reverse complement strand
TGAAAGTAGCAGCGTTGGTACTTAGGTTTACAAATTTTACAGGAATCGATTTCTCAAGCTTATTTTGATCTATCACTTCAAACCCGGCAACGGACAAGGGCAATGGATCCGTTTCGTTGCATGAAGAAAAAAACATGACTACTCCGAGAATACTAAGTAATGAACAATTTGTAATAATCTTTTTCACAGAATCGGAATTTTGGTTTATAATTTCTAACTGAACCATTAAATTATTGATATTTTAGAATTAAAATCAATTATTATAACTTTTTGTTTTGATAAGTTATGCTATTAGCGATAAATCCACCCAAATAGGTGAGCTTCTAAATAAATATTAAATTTATCCCAGTCATTATTTAATTCGTGTCATGCAAACTACATTACAAACTATTATTGCTAGTACATATAAACAGTATATGATTACAGAGAAAAGGGCAATGGATCACATCATGATTTACTTCAAAAAAAATTGAGAGATCTCTAATAGCACTTTGTGTTATGAATACCTTGCTTTGCCAAGCCGGAACTAATAATTTTATATATACATTATATTTTTTAAGTTCGTAGTAAATAATCTCATTCAAACCTATATATTTCTCCCGTTATGAAACTTCATTTGCTTATTATTTTTATCACCTGTTCGATTTGTATTCACTCCCACACCTTTGCTCAGGACAAAATACTCATTATTACAGGAGGACATGCGTTTGACAATCCGTCTTTTTTTGAAATGTTTGATTCTTTTTCTGACATAGAATACGACGCCATTGTGCAGCCTGCCGGAAATAAAATGGTTCAAAACCGGAGTTTGGGGAAATATGATGCCGTTGTATTTTATGATATGTACAAGGATATTACAGCACCTCAAAAATCCGCTTACATAGCGCTATTGAAAACGGGAAAAGGAATGGTATTCCTTCATCATTCATTGGTTTCTTACCAGGAATGGCCAGAATTTCAAAATATAATTGGAGGGAAATACCTTTCGGCACCGACGGATAACCATTCCAAATCCACATTTAAGCACGACGTTGATATTGATGTTGAGATCGTGGATCAAAACCACCCTATAACTCAAGGCATGAAAAACTTTCGATTATTTGATGAGGTTTATGGGAATTATGTCGTTAATGAAACGGTAAGTCCTCTTTTAAAAACCAATCATCCGGAAAGTTCGACCGTAATTGGTTGGCATCATCGATATGAGAAATCAAAAATTGTATACCTGCAATCGGGCCATGATAGCCACGCCTATAAAAATGAAAATTTCAGGGTATTAGTTTACAATGCTATAAAGTGGGTAAAGCATGATTAGAGGTATTAACCCCGGTAATTCGGGAAATAATTAATGATGCTATTAAAATTATAATAAAGCGTCCACTCCGAAAAGTCAGAATTCATTGATTTCCAACTCTTTTACCCCTGTCCCCTAAAGGGTATGTCGTTGAATATCAATGAATTATGAAAAGCCCCCTTTAGGGGATTTAGAGGTGTTTTACTTTTCGGAATGGACTCAATAATAAAAATTGTCCCTCATTCTGGGGTAAGTACTACAAGCAAGATACTAAGCTAAATTATTCACCACCAATATTTTGCTCCCAAAATCGCTGACTTCACCAGAATAATTGTGGTTAATACAAATTTACCCGCCGTCATCCCATCACTTGATTTGTTTGCACCGGAAGTATATAAAGTTGGGAATCGAGGTTTATGAATGCGAATGATAAGACCTTTTAGTCATGATTAATAGCATGAAAATTCCGCTCCGGTTCAAGGTCATGACGATCAAAATGTACTCCATTATCGATTGCATTATTGATTTTCATAACAATATCATCCAATATTGTGGATGTGGCCTTCAGATGTTCATAAATCTTCTGATCATCCTCTGAGAGTGAGGTATATTTAATTAAATTAATCAAACCCATCATGGTAGAAAGTGGGGATCTGAGGACATGGGAATTTATAAATGCATACTCTGCAAGCTGCATATTTTTTTTCTCGAGTACCTGGGTTCGCTCTTTAACCCTTAATTCAAGAGATTCATTGATCGTTTTAATTTCTTCCTTTTGAGATATCAGTAATTCACTTTTTTCAAAAATATCCATTTGCTGAAAATTCAACAGGTCGATTTGCTGGTTCACTTCAGACAATTTTTCTTTTTGTGCTTCATTAATTTTGTCAATATTTCCATTTTCCATAATTATTGCTGAAATATCCTGTCCAATGGCCAGAATTTCATATGCATTTCGATTAGAATTGAATAGCAGCGTAAAAGTAGTTGCCAAACATTTGGCTTTAGACGCGACATCAAATTTCAAATTAATAGTATGAGACTTGCCATTAATTATTTTGTCCCATATGTGACTGAAATATTGTTCATCAAGTGTATCGCTATGAAAATTTCTCTTGTGACTGATAATTGGTTTGATATGCTTAAAAAAATCGTCTTGAAGTTCTCCAAGCAATTCCTTTACTTTTGCGTTTATGCTTACAAGATTTCCACTTAAATCATACCAGGCAAGCAAATAATGATCATTCAATACCTTCAAAATATTTTTTGCCTCCCCTATAGTCAATTCATCATTGATATTCTCTATCCGGGCAGCATTTTTCAATAATGCTTCATTGGCAATTTTAATTTCTACATCTCTACTTTCAATATTTTCATTTTGCCGATTAAGGAGGCTTTGCTTATCATTTAACGATTCCCGTAGTGAGAGGATTTCATTTTTCATGTCCCCAATTTCACTCTGCTGCGTAATCACTATTTTGGATTCCTTTTCCAGGCTTTCCATGTAATAAATATTCTCTTTTTTCATTAAAAGAAAGGAAACAACAATCAATACCCAGATAATAATCAATGGAACTTTATTCAGGAAATAATCATCAATAACGGGTTGTGGTATATGCCTGCCGTTCTCACTCCAAACAAGCAAAAGATCGAAAATCAGTACCGTCACTAAACTAAAAACCAATGTTGCGATCAGAAGCCTGCGTTCTGTTTTTTCCTGAAAAAGCAATAGAGGAATAATGGTGAGGCCAATAAATAAATAGGACAAAACAAGGTGGTTTTCTGTTTTGCCAATTCCCGCAATGACGATAAATATCAACACGAATAATTGTGGTAAAACCGACAATCCGATCCTGCTTATAATAGACTTCTTATATTTATTAAGTGGAAATACACTGCATAAAAATAGAACGAAAAAAGCGAAACCAAGGACTGATATATGAATATCTTGAGTATAACTCAACACCAGACCGAACAAGGCAAGGGGCAAAAGAAACAAGCTAATTTGGTTGGATAACGAAATTACTTTTTTATGCAATCGCGAGGATTTATGATTTGCCCCTATGTCAGAAAGTGTACTCAAAAAAGATATCACAAAATTCATTTTGCTAAACCAAAAACAGCTTATATATATTCAGATAAAAAAAATCAAATCCGGATTTCAGACTCTGATTTATCACCAAACAAATTTGAATGAATATGTAATAATAACCGAATTTTATCACTTACGCAAGATTATTGGCTTATTTTAATATTTAATATAATTAAATTAACTATTAGGCCTGCAATACCTTATATAAATAGTGTCTGTCCACAAAACCTGCTATCTGCGTTACGCCTGCCTGCGGTAGGCAGGCTTGATAGCAGACTTTCTGAACCAGACACCGACTTTATAGAAAGACTCATAATGGAGCCTCAATAGGAATTCATTCCTTGCTCAATTGGAATTTATATGTACGTTATTCCAGATAATACCCCTTGGCCAATTCAGTAAATGTCCCGATCTGATTTTTGACCCAATCATCATCAAAATTCAATTCTTCGGCCATCATTTGAGCTACAGTTTCGCACATTGCAATGCTTTCCCGGGCATCCAAAAATAAGGCCCTGGTTCTTCTGGCAAGAAAATCATCGACAGTTATGGCCATTTCTTCTCTTATTGCCCATATCAACTGGGCTTTACTGATTTGAAGTTCTTCGCTTAACCATCCGGCATATTTTTTATTTTCCAGGGCTAGAGATTCCAAGGCCTCTAAATCACTTCCATATACGGAATTCGGGTCATCAAGCGAAACATTTACACTGTAGGAATGAATCATAAGATTTTCTGTGATAGATTTCCTTTCTGGCAATCCCGCCAAAAGAATGGCCTTATCCACGGCATCCTCTCCCATTTTACGGTAAGTAGTCCATTTCCCGCCGGTGATGGTGATCAATCCAGAAAGCGATATAAGTATTTTATGGTGCCTGGATATTTCCTTTGTTGATTGTTCATCCCCTTGAGGGGCCGCCAATGGTCTTAGTCCGGCAAAAATACTTTTCACGTCCTTTCGGGTAGGTACTTTTGTGAGATATAACCCAGCTGTTGCTAAGATAAATTCAATTTCCTCTTCCAGGGCCCTGGGCTCTAATGAAGCATCATTCACGAGCGTATCGGTCGTCCCGACAATTACTCGGTTATGCCACGGAACGGCAAATAAGACTCTTCCATCACTAGTTTCCGGGATCATGATGGCATGTTTGCTTTGCAAAAACGATTTGTCCAAAACCAAATGAACACCCTGACTGGGGCGAATCATGTCTTTAGCACTTGGGTCATCCATTTGCATTACTCGATCGGCCCACACTCCGGTGGCATTGATCACCGATTTTGCTTTTAAAGAATACTTTTTATCATTTTCCAGGTCCATGACTTCAACCCCATTTATTAGACCCAGCTCATCCTTCAATAAATCACCTACTTGCATGTAATTTAAGACGGTTCCTCCGTAATCTACGCAGGTCATGGCCAGGCTCATGGCCATACGGGCATCATCAAACTGGCCATCATGATATATCACTCCGCCTCGTAGTCCATCTTTTACCAGTGTAGGGATTGATTTTACGGTTTCTTCAAGGCTTAAATTTTTAGATGGCCCAAGCCCCAGCTTGCCAGCCATCATATCATATACTTTTAAGCCAACGGTATAAAACGGCCCTCCCCACCACTCATAATTTGGAATGAAAAGAGAAAGTTTCCTGACCAGATGAGGTGCATTCTGAAGCATCAGCCCCCGCTCACGTAATGCTTCTAATACCAGCGAAATATCTCCTTGCTGCAAGTACCTTACGCCACCATGAACTAATTTTGTACTCCGGCTCGATGTCCCTTTTGCAAAATCACTTTGCTCTAATAATAATGTCTTAAAACCTCTTGACGCAGCATCTAAGGCAGTTCCCAAACCGCTTGCACCACCGCCTATGACAATGACATCCCATTCTGCGACCTCGTTGAGGTGCTCTAACATCGTGTTCCTATTCATTTTTTTATTTTTCTATTTCTATATAAACTAAAGATATTTCTTCACATATATACACTAACACATTAATTTTCATCGGCTTTCAAATACACGCTAATATCCTTTTCCCTGCCACTGCCTACTGCTACTGCCACTGTCTACAACCACTTTAATTATCAATCCAATCCAATGTCCTCTCCAACCCTTTATTCCAGTACCGTATTAATTCTTCCTTGTTTTTCATTTCCCTGGGACTAAAGGCCCGATCTGCCTTCCATCGACTTTTTATATCATCTAAATCTTTCCAAAAATCAACAGCCAGTCCTGCCAGCAATGCTGCGCCCAGAGCCGTTGTTTCTGTGACCACAGGACGCACCACCTCTTTGCCTATAAGATCAGATTGCATTTGCATTAAGAAATTGTTTACCGAAGCGCCTCCGTCTACTTTCAAATGTTTGATTTCTAATCCCGATGATTCTACCATTACATCAATTGCATCTTTTACCTGAAGTGCAATAGCTTCCAGAGTAGCCCTGGCGATATGAGCTGAGGTGGTGGCCCGGGTGATTCCAAATATGGTGCCTCTGGCAAATTGATCCCAGTGCGGGGCTCCCAACCCGGCGAATGCAGGGATGATCACCACGCCTCCATTATCATCTACCTGCTGGGCAAGCGCTTCGATTTCCGAAGCTGACTCAACAATTTTTAAGTTGTCCCTCAGCCACTGGACCAATGCCCCACCGACAAAAATACTTCCTTCCGTGGCATATTGAACTGAATCGCCAATTTTCCACCCAATGGTTGCGAGTAATTTTTCAGATGTCAATTCCGGCTTATCCCCGGTGTTCATCATCACAAAACATCCCGTTCCATACGTGTTTTTAACCATTCCCTTTTCAAAACATAACTGACCAAAAAGAGATGCTTGCTGGTCACCGGCCATACCGGAAATGGGTATATTCCCATCCAGGATATCAGGGTGAATGTTTCCATATACTTGCGATGAATCCACCACTTGGGGCAATAAGCTCACGGGGATATGCATGAGGTTCAACAGTTCTTCGTCCCATTCCAGCGCATTGATGTTGAACAACATGGTTCGGCTGGCATTGGATACATCCGTTATGTGCAAATTGCCTTTGGTAAGCTTCCAAACCAGCCAGGTCTCCACGGTACCAAAAGCCAATTCACCCTTTTCTGCTCTTTGCCGAACACCGTCGACATGATCCAATATCCACTTGATTTTCGTTCCTGAAAAATAAGCATCAATCACCAGGCCTGTTTTTTTCTTTATACGCCCAATATTCCCTTCTTTTTTGAGCTGCTCGCAATATTCGGCAGTTCTGCGGTCTTGCCATACGATAGCATTATGAACAGGCTCACCTGTAGTCCTGTCCCATATAATGGTCGTCTCCCGTTGGTTGGTTATTCCTACAGATGCGACCTCCTCGAATTCAATATCATTCTCATCGAATACCTCCTTCAATACCTTGTATTGCGTTTCCCAAATTTCATTGGCATCATGCTCTACCCAGCCGGGCCTTGGATATATTTGTTGAAATTCTTGCTGAGCAATACCCTTGATATTTAATTCTTTATCGAATACTACGGCACGGTTTGAGGTCGTACCGGAGTCTAGAGAAATGATATATTTTTTCATATTTGAATATAGGTTTTAAGATAATCTAAAATGAAGGATTTTTTCTTTAAATAAAAAGGGAAGCGTGGAATTAAATTTGGAAAGAAAAATCGGGGCAAATACTGGTGTATGAGAGAAAATTGGCATGAATTGGAGAGAACTACTTCTTGTCCCGGAATTGGAAACCGATATCAAAGATCAGTTAAAAACATATATTCCATTCCTAACCTCAACATTAGGTGGGATTAATTTTTCTTCAAACCAATCATACCCTGATTTCAGGTTTTCCCAAAAAGAATACCACTCGTTGTCTTGATGTTGTGTCATGTTCCGAGCTGACATTCTAAAAGGAAAAATATGAACTCGAAAAATGGGTTGACCAACAAGTAAGGCTTTTGCGGCAAGGGTATATATTTCCTCTATTCCCGGATCGGTCATGGCATAGCATCCGATAGAAACGCAATTTCCATGTATCATCAGATAATCCCCAGTATATCCTTTTAACCTATCGTAGCGATTGGGATAGCCTAAATTCATGGATAAATGAAAGGTGCTCCAGGGATTCATTCTACTCGGTTTAATAAAATAAAAACCTTCGGGGCTTTGCATATCCCCCTGCTTGGTTTTAGGCCCCAGATCACCTGAAAAACTACATACTTCATACGCTTTAAACAGTTCATATTCGCTTTCACTCTTAACCCATAGTTCAAGTTCATTTTCTTCTTTAAAAATCCGTATGAATATTGGAGCGCCAAGTTTCAACCCTTTATTTTTCAATGCCTTTTCAAGAATAGGCACATTTCTTTTTATGGCATTTTCAGCACGTGCAGAAGTGGGGATTTGGCATAAAACCCAATAACTATTCACAAAAAGGAATAGAATAACGACATATATTCGCAAAATAAATTTCATATTCATTAAGATTAACCAGAAGAAGAATAGATATGTATTTTACAACAATTTCATTGAATGGTCAAAAAAAAAGCACCCGATTAAAGGTGCTTTTACTATTTCAAAAACGATGAATTTAGTTTTTTCCATACAATGGTCCAAAATTCGCACAGGCTCTGAAATCTGAACCTTCAGTATCCATCCCCAACATATTCCACGCAGTTGGACGGAAGATATTATCCTCATCTACATTGTGCATGTTCACCGGAATGCGCAACATCGAGCACAAAGTAATCAGGTCAGCGCCAATATGTCCGTAGCTAAACGCCCCATGATTCGCACCCCAATTGGCCATCACAGAATACACATCCCTAAAAGGCCCTGACTCATTTGTTCTTGGCACGAACCAGGTTGTAGGCCAGGTTGGATTGGTACGCTCATCGATGGCCTGATGAACCTCTTCGGGCAGTTCGGCACACCAACCTTCAGCAATTTGCATGACCGGACCCACTCCTTTCACCAAATTGATCCGGCACATGGTAACAGGCATTCCTCCCCTTGTTTTGAATAGAGAAGAGAATCCCCCTCCCCTGAAATACTCCAGGCTTGCAGGAGGCCATTTTGTTGCATCAAGACATTTTTGCTTTTCATCTTCGCTAATTTCCCAATAAGGCTTCATGACCGGATTGCCATCTTCACCTTGCTCACCAGAACCATCAAGCGCAGAAGAACCTGAGTTGATCAGGTGAATAAAGCCATCTTTAGCCAGCCCATCTGGTTTCCATCCTGTCACTCTTTCTACTGCTTCCGGACTCCAATACGTGCGCACATCAGAGAATACCTGTGCACAATTGTTGAGTAAGTGCCCAAACAACATACTAATTCCATTCAGGCTGTCATTTTCAGTTGCTACCATGAAGGCTTGGCGTATACCATTCCAGTCGAAGGAGCTGTTGAGAATGGCTTCTGAAAAATCCCCGTTAGGTAAGAAATCTGTCCATTGTCTTTGTCCCTGGAATCCTGAGGCGATGGCATTGTGTCCCAACGCTTCCTCTCCAAAACCAAGATCCTTTAGCTTTTCATTCCCAACCATCAGGTCTCTGATGATGAGGGTCATTTTTACCACATATTCCCATTCCTTATCTTTCTCTTTTGCGGTATGCTGGTCTTTGACGGGATTTGTATCTTCGCCCTCCTTGCAATTTTCTTTCACCCATTTGAGCGCCACTTTAAATTCTTTATGATCGTAGATGCCTTGTTCTACCCTTCGGGAAATTTCAGTCATGTCGACATTTTCACATCGCATTCCCAAAAAGTCCTCAAAAAAATTGGCATCAATAACCGAACCTGCTATGCCCATCGAAACAGAACCTATCGACAAGTAGGATTTATTTTTCATGGTAGCCACTGCCAACCCTGCTTTTGCAAATCGTAGAATCTTATCCTTTACATCATCCGGAATGGAGGTATCTCCTGAATCCTGAACATCGCGCCCATATATACTGAAAGCCGGTATCCCTTTTTGGTTGTGGCCAGCGAGTGTTGCGGCAAGATAAACAGCACCAGGTCTTTCGGTTCCATTAAATCCCCAAATCGCCTTCGGTCTGGATACGTTCATATCCATGGTTTCACTTCCATAACACCAGCAAGGCGTTACTGTCAAAGAAACCCCTACACCCTCTTTTTCAAATTGCTCTTCACACATAGCCGCTTCTGCTGCTCTTCCGATGGTTGTATTTGAAATTACACATTCCACTTTACTTCCATCAGGATGACGCAATGTACTGGAAATCATTTCCGCCACACCTAAGGCCATGTCCATGGTAGTAGTTTCCAATGATTCCCGTATGCCTCCAAGTCTGGCATCAATCGTTGGCCTGATTCCTATCTTTGGCAACCCACCTCTTAATCTGCTCCCGTGAATTTTATTCATGTTAATTGGATTTATTTTTAGTTATAAATATCGACTTGTTATTACATCAAAAATAATAATAATACCGCTCTGTTATTCACATTTATTACTGAAATATTTGAAAAAAGGCTATGCTGATTTCATGAATGAATTTATACTAAAATGAAAAATGCTTGATGATCGATTGGTGAAATTTAATCTTAATTAACATAAAGCATAGTCTCAGCCCATTCGATTTATTTTGTGATTAGCCCTTCCGGAAGTGCTTACTATTTTTAGAATAGTGTTGAATTAAAAAGAAGTAAGCCCCTAAAGTCCTTCAAAGGACATCGGTAAACCCGTATTGTCATTCTATTGACCAAGTTTAGTAAAAAGGAGGTATAGATTTGGTCATGATCAATTTCAGGTTATATATATCCGTATCATTGTGTGTGCTGTTGCCATATCTCACCTATGGTCAAACCTGTTGTTCGGGAGGGGTGCCTATTTCGGGCAACCTCGGACTTCCCCCTGGTAATATCGGAACGTGGCAATTTAGTCTTGGCTATGATATAAATGTGCTCAAAACACTGATGGAAGGGCGCGAAGTATTAGATGATCAATCACGGGAAAGGGTCACGCAATCGATATTATTCCAGTCCGGATATACCCTTTCAACCCGATTTTCTGCTGATGTATTTCTTTCGTATGTAAAACAAGAAAGAATAATTAATCAATTTGGGAGGACTGATTTTACCACTACCAATGGAATTGGCGATGCAGCATTTTTATTAAAATATAATCTTACCAAACCGAGCTCAAAAAAAATCTCGTTCACCATTGCCGCAGGGCCTAAAATCCCCACAGGACGCAGTGATTTGACAAGAAAAGATGGCATACCGCTCAATGCAGATTTGCAACCCGGAAGCGGGTCTTGGGATGGCTTGTTGTGGGCAAATGGGAGATACTCCCTTGACTTCCGGCCCTCCTTTACCATTTCATCAACAGCAATTTATAGTATCAAGGGTAAAAACAACCAGTACCTGGGGAGTCAAACCTACCAGTTTGGAAATGAACTTCAGGCTATAATCTCAGTCAACGACAATTTCCTGGTAGGAAAAAGGATGTTTGATGCTTCATTAAACCTCAGATATCGCAAGGCATTAAGGGATCGCTTTAATGATCAAGACATGCCGTCAACCGGTGGGCAATGGTTATTCCTTGCACCCGGACTTGCATATAATGTTACGCCAAATATTACTGTTAATGCCAATTTTGAAATCCCGGTGTACAAGCAAGTAGAAGGGACTCAGCTTTCTCCAACATACAGGATAAATGCGGGCGCTTTTTTCAAAATCAATAGAAAAAATAAATTGTTTAATATTAAAGGTTAATTGCTATGTTCAACTCATCAAAAATCATCTTTTTCAGTTTGATAGCTTTAGTATCATGTAGTGACAATACGGACATCCCTGCTGGCGGCAGCAATGGAGGATCAGGATCAAATGGGGGATCAAGCTCTTCCGACTGGCTTATACCTCGGAGCGAAGTGTTTGACGGAGGTCCAGGAAAAGATGGCATCCCTGCGCTTGAAAACCCTC
>JAUUZS010000042.1 GCA_030589835.1 Cyclobacteriaceae bacterium | reverse complement strand
ATAAAGAGCTTTCAGGATGTGGGGTGGGGTTTAAACTTATACAGGCTTTTTGCATAAAATTTGGCTATGATCCGGACTTGCTTTTCGATTATATTGATCTTGTTGCCGTAAGCATCGCCGCAGATATTGTACCGATTACTGGAGAAAATCGCGTGCTTGCCTATTACGGATTAAAAAAACTCAACGAAAATCCAATGCTCGGCTTAGAGGCCCTGATCAAGCTGGCGGGAATTCGAAATCAAATAAATATTTCCAGCATCGTTTTTGGCATCGGCCCGCGGATAAATGCCTCCGGCAGAATTGATCATGCCAAAGGTTCGGTTGACTTGTTGCTCGCAGATAATCATAAAACCATTGAGGCACTTGCCGAAAGTATTGATGTGAAAAATTTAGCACGCAGAACTTTTGACAGCACCATCACCTCCGAAGCAATAGAAATGATTGGCCGGACAGAAGAAGGTGAAGATCATAAATCGACGGTCCTTTTTAAAGAGGACTGGCATAAAGGAGTGATTGGCATTGTAGCCTCGAGATGTATCGAAAAATATTACCGGCCAACTATTATTCTCACCGAATCAAATGGAAAAGCAACCGGGTCGGCGCGTTCCGTTGAAGGATTTGATATTTATGCCGCGATATCAGAATGTTCTGAGTTGCTTGAGCAATTTGGCGGCCATATGTATGCTGCCGGCCTGACAATGGATATTGACAAAGTAGATGCCTTTAAGGAAAAGTTTGAGCAGATTGTGTCAGAAAAAATTACTGAAGATCAATTGACACCACTTATTGCAATAGACAGCGAAATTGATTTAAAAGTTATCAATTTCAAATTGAATAATGTATTGGAGCAAATGGAACCCTTTGGCCCTGGTAATAGGCAACCGATTTTTGTATCACATCAATTACATGTCTCGGGAAGGCCGATTATAATGAAAAAACAACACCTTAAATTTTTTGTCAAACAATATGATGAAGAGGAAGCGATGGAAGCAATCGGATTCGGTCATGCCGAGTATTATGATTTAGTTGCCAGTGGAATGCGCTTTAGTATGGCATATTATATAGAAGAAAATAATTATTTGGGGAATAAAACCCTTCAGCTAAGGGTTAAAGACATTAAGTTCGAATAAGAAATATGAAGCTTAGTTCTGAAGGATTAGTAAAAATATATAAAGGACGGACTGTTGTAAACAACGTTTCTGTTGAAGTTAATCAAGGTGAAATTGTAGGGTTATTAGGCCCGAATGGAGCGGGCAAAACCACGACGTTCTACATGATTGTCGGGCTCATCAAGCCAAACGATGGCAAGATATTTTTGGAAAAGGAAAACATCACCTCACTCCCAATGTACAAGCGAGCTAAAAAAGGACTTGGATATTTGGCTCAGGAAGCATCTATATTTCGCTCCCTGACAGTGGAAGAAAATTTAATGGCGGTTTTGCAAATGACAAAACTTTCAAAACAGGAACAAAAGAAAAAAGCAGAAATACTCATCGAAGAATTTGGTCTGGGTCACGTAAGAAAAAATCTCGGAAGGGTATTATCGGGAGGCGAAAGACGAAGAACAGAAATAGCCAGGGCTTTGGCAGTAGATCCATTATTTGTGTTATTGGATGAGCCATTTGCCGGCGTCGACCCTATAGCTGTAGAAGAAATTCAAACAATTGTAGCCCGGCTGAAGGAAAAAAATATTGGTATTCTCATTACTGACCACAACGTAAACGAAACCCTATCGATTACCGATCGGGCGTATCTGATGTTTGAAGGTAAGCTCCTCAAAGACGGCACAGCCGAAGAGCTCGCATCAGATGAACAAGTAAGAAGGGTATATCTTGGAAAACATTTTGAATTAAAGAGAAAAATTTGATTTTTTAAATAAACCTGCCTTTACGGGAATTTTTAGAAAGGAAAGTATACGAGCATAATTTTATTTTGCCAAATGGGGCTGAGTTAACTAAAGAATAACCGATGGAAATAATCAATTCGATAATAAGTTGGGTGATGAAGAAGCGCATTCATGACATTGACTTGTTTTTGAAATATCCAATGGAAGTTCAGAAAGAATTGTTTACCCAGCTCTTGAAAACAGCTAAAAAAACTGATTTTGGTAAAGAATTTGGCTTTAAGGACATCAAAAATGTCGATGAGTTTAAACGCCGTGTTCCGATATACACCTACGAAAGCATATATCCTTATATAGAAAAATTGTTGAATGGCCAGCAAAATATTCTTTGGCCATCTGAAATTAAATGGTTTGCCAAATCATCGGGTACCACCAACGCCAAAAGCAAATTCATTCCGGTTTCTCAAGAGGCTTTGGAAGATTGTCATTTGAAAGGTGGCAAAGATATGCTGTCGATTTATTTCAACACGCATCCCGATTCCAGGATGTTTACCGGAAAAGGGTTGGCAATAGGTGGAAGCCAGCAAATCAATCAATTTGATTCTAAATCCAATTCATATTTTGGTGATGTTTCTGCCGTGATCATGTCCAATCTGCCATTTTGGGCCGAGCTTGCCAGAACGCCGAAATTGGAAATTGCCCTGATGAGTGAATGGGAAGAAAAAATTGATAAAATGGCCAAAACGACTATTGAGGAGAATGTGACAAACATATCCGGCGTACCCACGTGGACTATTTTATTATTACAAAAAATACTGAGCATCACCGGCAAAAAGCATATTCATGAGGTTTGGCCAAATCTTGAGGTCTTTATTCACGGAGCAGTAGCATTTGAGCCTTACAAAGCCATACTAAAAAAACTTGCGCCAGACCCCAAAATGAATTACCTGGAAACCTATACTGCCTCAGAAGGATTTTTTGCCATTCAGGATCAGCATCATTCTAGCGATCTGCTCTTAATGCTGGATTATGGTATTTTTTATGAATTTATCCCCATAGAACATATTCATGAACCGCACCCCGTAACGATTGGATTGGAAGATGTCGAGCTAAATAAAAACTACGCCCTGGTCATATCTACCAACGCAGGATTGTGGAGGTATATGATTGGGGATACCGTGAAATTTACCTGCCTTGAACCTTATAGAATACGAATTTCCGGACGTACGAAACATTTTATCAATGCTTTTGGCGAAGAGTTGATTGTTGAAAATGCAGAGCAGGCCATAATAAAAGCCAGTAAGGAAACCAGCGCCATTATCGGTGACTACACTGCCGGGCCAAGATATATCGATACCGACAAAAAAGGAGGCCACGAATGGATTATCGAATTCAGTGAATTTCCAAGCAATAAAGAATTGTTTGTCGAAATTCTTGACAACTCCCTAAAAGAATCCAATTCTGACTATGAAGCTAAACGATACAAAAGTATTGCCTTGGAGGCTCCTGTCGTTCATTTTGCAAAACCTGGTACATTCTATAAATGGATGAAAAAAAGAGGTAAACTCGGGGGCCAGCATAAGGTACCAAGATTATCCAATAACAGGGATTATATCGACGATATCATTG
Source organism: Cyclobacteriaceae bacterium (assembly GCA_030589835.1). The sequence goes on along the minus strand of JAUUZS010000042.1, from coordinate 10,084 downwards.
AGTTGATGAATGAATGAACAAGATGTTTATTGAATTCTTATTAATGATAAGGTTTATACCATGTATTTTTAGTAATTTTCACATCGCATAATTGCAACCACCTTAATGATCACACTATGGAAAAGAGAAGGCAATTCCTTAAAAAAATGACGGGCTTAACTGCCGGAGTAATGGTTCCCTTTCAAAATATCTCCTTTGGTAAAAGCGCATCATCAGATAAATGGGGTTCAATACTTCCTTTGCGCAAATTAGGAAAAACCGGAGTAAATGTCACCATGCTCGGAGTCGGTGGGTATCACGTAGGCTGGACCACCGAAAAGGATGCTCAGGCAGTTATTGAGGCAGCCATAGAAGGAGGAATCAGATTTTTTGATACCGCCGAATCGTATGGGCCACATACCAGTGAGATTCGTTATGGAAAATACCTCACCCCAACATACCGCGAAGAAATATTCTTGATGACCAAATCTACTTCAAAGGATGCGGCTACCATGCAAAAACACCTCGACGCGTCTCTGAAGCGAATGAATACTGACTACCTTGATCTTTGGCAGGTTCACTCTGTGACGGATCCGAAAGATGTTGACCGCCGCATAGAAAATGGGGTGTTTGATGTCGTTATGAAGGCTAAAGAAGAGGGAAAAGTGAGGCATGTTGGTTTCACAGGGCATAGAAATCCCAAGGCTCATTTGAGGGTGCTCGAAAGCACTACAGACAATCCATTTTTTGAAACCGTTCAGATGCCCATCAATGTGATTGATGCCGGCCAGGATCACTTTATAAATTCGGTGTTACCCAAAGCTTTGGAACAGAATCTCGGAATTTTAGCAATGAAAACCTTGTCTGACGGAAGATTTTTTGGAAAGAAACAGCGCTTGGATAAAGTACAGTGGGAAACCGATAGCCCAGCTATTCCAGATCGATTATCGATTAAGGAAGCTTTGTATTTTGTTTGGTCCTTACCGGTAAGTGTTTTGATTACGGGTGCGGAAAACGAGGAACTTATCAAGGAAAAGATAAAACTGGCAAAAAAATTCAGTAGCTTTAATGAAGCTGAGAGATCAAAATTAATCTCCAAGGTAAGCGACTTGGCAGCAGAAAAAGTTGAATACTACAAAAGGATTAGTTGATCAGTTCCTACGCAAGGTCAAATTGATGTCTTCCAGTAAAGTGAGTATAAGCTCCTGGTTGCTAAATTTATTTATCGTATAGGGAAGCCCATTGTCATCGCCATTGTCAATCAATCGGAGCACCTTATCGTCAAGCTTCCAATTGAGGATATTAGACAGTGTGTCGTTGGAAAAAATGCACCCTTCATAGCCATAGGCTATGATCTCTACCTTTCCATCATCCATAAAGGTTATCCGGCCATCCATTGTGAGCATGTCCCCGTTTTGCATGGGCATGCTTTTATCGGCTTCAGTTTCCCAATACGCATTCCACTCACCAATAATTTCCTTTTCCCTGCTATTTTTAACGTCACATCCATAGAATGAAAATATCAGGAAGGATAACAAGGGTAGAGCTAGTTTGAAAAAATGGGATTGCTTCATTATTTTGTTTTGATTAATTAACGATTCCTCAATATATTATTATCTGCGTTTGGCATTTAAAAGCCTTCAAATGTAGAAATAATACGCTTAGCTAAACATCCAATTTGTCTTTGAAGCCATTCTGCGTATCGAATTATTATTTCCTGTAAATAGATTTAATTTATCCATAGGTATCCACTTCAATTCATTCGATTCATTGCTGATTACATATTCCTCAGTTTTTTCGGCGACGAATAAAAAACGGATATCGTGATGAAAATGAGCCTGAATTTCCCCATGTCTGGGAATTAAATGGATGTCAATATCAAAGATATTTTCTTCAGCCAATTTCAATGAGGTCAATCCCGTTTCTTCACGAGCTTCTTTGAAGGCAACAGCCAGCACATCCTCATCTCCATCTGCATGTCCGCCAGGCTGAAGCCAGCGATTCAATTTTTTATGATGCACCAGCAATGCTGAACCTCCTTGTTCATCAATGATCCATGCAGAGGCCGTTATGTGCCCGGTCAGCAAGGATCGTCCATAGCAAGCGGGAAAGTTGCTTAATAGGGATTTGAACCTGGGGATAAACACCTTTTCCTCGTCAAATAATGTATGATATTTGCCCAGGCTCTGAATTAATGCGCTTCTGTCCATAGACAAAAAAAGCAGCAAATATTGACCAAATGCTGCTCTTAATATATTTATGTTTAATTATTATCCGTTTCCTAAAGCTTCAGCTCCACCAACAATTTCAAGGATTTCTGTAGTGATTGCCGCTTGTCTAGACCTGTTGTAAACTAATTTGAGATCATTGAGCAATTCTCCTGCATTTTCTGTAGCCTGATCCATTGCCGTCATCCGTGCGCCATTTTCCGAAGCATTTGATTCTAAAACCGCCTTGTATAGTTGCACCTTTAAGGTCTTGGGGATCATATCCTTGACAATATAATCTATCGAAGGCTCAAATATGTAATCTGTGGTGGTATTGGACTTATCTTCTTTTCCTTCCTTTATAAGTGGTAAAAATTGTTCCGCTCGTAGAATTTGAGTGGCCACATTTTTAAACTCATTATACACCAATTCAACTTTATCAAAATCTCCGTTAAGAAAGCCCTGCATTATAAATTCTGCAGCTTCCTTAGATTTATCGAAAGATAAATTTCCAAATATCTCATAGAAGTTGTCAATAACCTGGTAGTTTCTTTTGGAGAAGAATTCGAAAGCTTTTTTCCCCAAAGGGAGAATCCATAACTGCTTGTCTTTTTCTTGTTCCTGGTAATGCTCTTTTATTACCCCTAATCCTGTTTTGATGGCATTGGTATTGAATGCGCCACACAAACCCCTGTCGGAAGTTATGACTACAAGCAATACTTTTTTTACATCCCGCTCAACACTATATGTACTTTGTTGATCACCATCTGTGGTTGCGATCACATTCTCAAGAATTCCATAAAGTTTCTTTACGTAGGGCCGCATCTGAAGAATTGCATCCTGTGCCCTTCTCAATTTTGAGGCAGCCACCATTTTCATTGCTTTGGTAATCTGCTGTGTCGACTTTACAGACTGGATACGTGTTCTTACTTCTTTTAAATTTGCCATTGCAGCAATATATCAGTATTTCTATAATTGAGCAGCAACTTCAAGTGCTACTTTTTTCATTGTTGTTTGACCCTGGTCGGTCAGCTTTCCTTCACTCATTTCTTTCAACACATCAGCGTGTTGAACTTTCATTTCATTCAGGTATGCTTCTTCGAAGTCTTTAATTCTTTCGACATCTACACCATCCGTAAATCCTTTGGTAGAGGCAAAAAGAATTGCAACTTGCTGTTCGACAGGCATCGGAGAAAACTGAGGCTGTTTTAATATCTCCTGGTTTTTTCTCCCTCGATCAATAGTTCGCTGAGTGGCGGCATCGAGGTCAGAGCCAAATTTGGAAAACGCTTCCAATTCACGAAACTGAGCCTGGTCAAGTTTTAGCGTACCGGCAATTTTTTTCATGGGTTTAATTTGAGCGTTTCCACCCACCCTCGAAACGGATATACCCACGTTGATCGCCGGTCGGATACCTGAGTTAAACAAATTTGTTTCTAAAAATATCTGCCCGTCCGTAATGGATATTACGTTGGTTGGGATATATGCAGAAACATCACCCGCCTGGGTTTCAATAATTGGCAATGCAGTCAGAGATCCTCCTCCTTTTATCATTCCGTCGAGTGAAGCCGGTAAATCATTCATTTGCTGAGCTATCTCATCATTACCATTCACCTTTGCTGCTCTTTCCAATAATCTGGAATGCAAGTAGAACACGTCACCAGGATATGCTTCACGTCCCGGAGGTCTTCTTAACAGTAAAGATACCTGTCGGTACGCAACAGCCTGCTTTGAAAGGTCATCGTAAATCACCAAAGCCGGTCTTCCTGTATCGCGGAAAAATTCCCCAATCGTGGCTCCGGTAAATGGCGCAAAGAACTGCATTGGAGCAGGATCAGCTGCTGATGCCGATACAACAATGGTATAATCCATTGCTCCGTCTTTTTCCAACGATGCCACCACCTGCTTGACAGTGGAAGCTTTCTGGCCAATTGCTACATAAATGCAATATACCGGCTCGCCTTTGTCATAAAATTCTTTTTGATTTATGATAGTGTCAATGGCGATGGCACTTTTTCCTGTTTGTCTGTCACCGATAATCAGCTCTCGTTGCCCTCTTCCTATAGGAATCATCGAGTCTATGGCTTTAAGACCTGTCTGTAGAGGTTCGGATACTGGTTCGCGATAAATAACCCCTGGAGCCTTTCGCTCTAAGGGCATTTCATAAAGCTTGCCTTCAAGATCGCCCTTTCCGTCAATAGGAATTCCCAGGGTATTTACAACCCTGCCGACCATAGCTTCACCAACCTTTATGGAGGCAATGGTTTTGGTCCTTTTTACATTATCCCCTTCTTTAATTTCCTCAGAATCACCGAATAAAACTACTCCAACATTGTCTTCTTCAAGGTTCATGACAAGTGCGGTGGTTCCATTATCAAATTCGAGAAGCTCTCCTGATTGGGCATTGGATAGCCCATATATTCGTGCAACACCATCGCCTACCTGCAATACTGTGCCTACTTCTTCTAATTCAGCTTCTGTCTTAAAATTCGAAAGTTCCTCTCTCAATATCGCCGAAACTTCATCTGGTCTTATATCAGCCATAATATATTTAATGCTTGTTTAACGTAATTTTATGAACGGCTTTTTAATTCCCTTCTAAGGTTATTTAATTTGCTTTTTAATGAATTATCAATCTGCTTGTCTCCAAGCTTGAGTACATATCCTCCCAAAAGAGATGGGTCAACATGTGCTTCCAATTCCACCTTTTTACCTGTTGATTTTGCAATAATGGATTCAAAATCTTTGTTGATTTGGGTTGACAGTTGTACTGCCGAAGAGATATTAGCGCTTACAATTCCCTTGTAATTGCGATAAAGATCGAGAAATGCCTTGGTAGAATCCAATAATATTTCTGGCCTGTTTTTTCTACAGATCAATCCAAAAAATTTGAGCGTTAGTTGATCCATATATTTTTCAAATACACGGTTCAGCACTCTTAACTTATAATCATATCGGACGATGGGGTTTTTGAGCAGTGTTACTAAATTTCTATTTTCAGACAGTACTTGCTCTATCAGGAGCATATCTTTATACACCCGATCCACATTTTTTAATTCAATGGCCAGCTCAAATATTGATCTGGCATACCTTGAAGCAACTCTAAATACTGACATTTAGTTTAGCTTTATATCTTTCATGTAACCCTTGATCAGCTCTTGTTGTGACTCATCATCAGAGAGATTTTTCTGCAAGAGCTTTTCTGTGATTTGAATGGAAAGTTCGGCTACCTGATCTTTGATCTGCCGAATGGCATCATTTTTTTCACTCTGTATAGATGCCCTGGCCTCATCGATCATTTTTTCTCCTACCACCTTTGCATCCAATTTGGCCTGACCTTTCATGTCTTCAGCTATCTTTGACGCAGCAGCCAGCATTTTGTCTCTTTCGAGCTTTGCTTCGGCCAATAATTTCTCGTTATCAGCGGTTAGGTTTGCCATTTCTTCTTTGGCAATTTTAGCGGAATTCAATGCCTCATCTATAGAGTCTTCCCGGGCTTGCAAAGCGCCAAGTATTGGTTTCCAGGCAAATTTTCCAAGCACAAAAAGTACCGTAAGAAAAATAAGCGTCTGCCAAAATATTAATCCAAAAGCAGGGGTTATAAGATCCATAATATAAATTTTTAGTAGTAAATAATCCGGCCTGAAACCTAATGTCAACAGGCCGGATTTACATTTTTTCGGATGATTAAGATATTGCTATGATTAAGCATACAATAACACCGAAAAGGGACACACCTTCAATAAGCGCTGCCGAAATAATCATTGCGGTTTGAATTTTTCCCCCTGCTTCAGGCTGTCTTGCAATAGATTCCATTGCAGAACCGCCAATTTTGCCAATACCTATGCCGGCGCCTAATGCTACTATACCTGCTCCGATACCAGCACCCAACAGTGCCAAACCTTCTGCTGCTAACAATAAAATACTTGATAACATAAATGATAAAATTTAGAATTATAATTAAAATTAAACTGAAGCCTTCTCCAGCTTTTCCTTGTGTTCTTCTTGATGGTGCTCATGTTCTTCGACTGCCAAGCCGAAATAAATCGCTGAAAGCAATGTAAAAACAAATGCCTGGATAAACGCCACTAATAACTCGAGGATATTCATAAACAAACCAAACAATACACTGATCGGCCCTACGTATACACTTTCGAAAATAAATACTAGTGCAATTAAGCTCAATATGATGATGTGACCTGCCGTGATATTGGCAAAAAGTCGTACCATCAATGAAAATGGCTTTGTCAGGATACCAATAAACTCCACAACCGGCATGATGGGAATTGGCAACTTCAACCACCAGGGCACCCCGGGCGTATTGAAAATATGCTTCCAATAATCTTTAGATCCACTAAAGGTAGTTATCACAAAAGTGAATAATGCCAAAGTCATCGTAACCGCGATATTACCGGTAAGGTTTGCTGCACCCGGCATCAACCCCATTAGGTTGTTAAACCAAATGAAGAAAAACACGCTTAATAAATAAGGCATGAATTTTTTATATTTTTCACCCCCAATGTTTGGCTTTGCAATATCGTCCCTGATAAAAATTATGATAGGTTCAAATAGGGATTGAACTCCCTTGGGGGATCTTAAAGGATCTTGCTTATATCTTTTGGCTACGGATAAGAAAACCCAAAACAATAATATGACACTTATAAAAAGGGAAGCCACATTTTTTGTAATGGAAATGTCATAGAATACGATAGATTCATCTTTGGCCTTTAAATGGTCATGATCATCAAAATAAAAGCCATTTTTTTCGATTTTATTATGGTGGTCATCGACAAAATCCGAAGACATAAAGAAATGAAAACCAACACCGGGTTCATACAAAATAACAGGAAGGGGAATAGAAATATGTGTATGTCCTATGGTTGCGAAATGCCATTCATGTGCATCTTGCACATGGTGCATGATAAATGCCGTTTTATTTTCTTCTTCTTCGGCTGCACCAAATGAAGGTACTATTTGAATTAATGTAAACAGCAAAATTAACGTGCTGAAAAATAAGCCTTTATAAAATTGATGGCTGATATATTTACTCATCTCCGATTCCCTTCTTATTAATATGGCGCAAATTAGTCATTATACCATATATTTCAAACCCAAGAAATAACAAATAGAGAAACAGAAAATTAATCGAAAAATTAAAGACATGTGTGCGGTCGCCCAAAATAAATATAGCAGCAAATATGATGGAAATAAATAGCCTTGCAATCATGATACTGAAATATACAGCAAGAAAATTATCCGGATTGTGTTTAGTAAGTTTATCTATTATGTATAAAGAGGCCAGTGTCAGGAGAAAAAAGAATAATAGTACTATCCATATCTGATGATATATATATTGAGGAAGTACAATTTTTATTATTAATATGCCAAGAAAGACAAAAAACGAAAATTTATAGAGACCAAGATGAGGAATTTTGCGGTAAAGGTTATTCACTCTTTAGGAAGGCTTTTGATTAAGGAATAAAAAGAAAGCGACAAAAATAGTAATATTAAAATGATGGTAAACGCCGGAAAGGATAAATCGAGCCAATGATCTATTTTGCTTCCCAACCAATATCCTAATAAAATAAGGCCGGCCATTTGAAAGGCCAGCCCGGAATATTTTAAATATTCTTTACTTGGATTCGGACTCCGGGGTATTTGGCTTTTTTGCTTCGAATGGTTTGTCTTGTCCATTAATCCCAATTTTTATTTCTGTTTGAGAAACACCCATTTTACACCCTCCATTGAAGGATGCCCCTGCTTCTACAATCAATTTGTTCGTGATAATATCCCCATCAATGGTTGCTGAAGGCCTGAGGATCAATTGTTCTGAAATTTCCACAACTCCCCTTACCTCGCCAGATATCTCGGCGTTTTGTGCGACAATGTTTCCTTCAATTAAGGAAGATTGGCCCAATACGATTTTGGATTTGCTCTTTACGCTTCCATTTACTTTGCCCTCTACCCTGATATTACCGAAGGTTTCTATATTTCCTTCTACTAAAGTGCCTTTTCCTATAATGTTGCTTGAGTTGCTAGCGTCTTGAGCTGCCATATTTTCTTGTTTATTTTTAAACATTGATACAATTCTTTAAAATGAAATAAACTCTTCAGGATCCATTGGATTACCGTTATACCACATTTCAAAATGAAGATGCGGGCCAGTTGTAAATTCACCTGTGTTGCCTATTATAGCAATTACATCCCCAGAACTCACAAAACTACCAACTTTTTTTAACAAAGCCGAATTATGTTTATAAACAGATATGATATTCCCACGATGCTGTATATATATCACATTTCCAGACTCTTGTGTCCAATCGGCAAAAATAATTGTTCCGTCAGCTACAGATTTTACAGGTTCATTGCTTTTGGAGACGATATCTATTCCATAATGCTCTTCCCTAAGATTAAATTCCGTGGTTACCATTCCTTCTATAGGCGAGTAGAAATATTGTGACTCTAATTCATGTGAAATTGGGTTGCTGGCCGTAAGAAAGGATAATTCTGAGCGCTCAAAATCTTTTCTGAATTGAGAATCAATTGCCTGGATCGGCTCTATTGATTTGTTTACAATATTATTTTCGTCATTCAAAAAAATACTATCATCCGCACTAACCTCACCTATTAATACACGCTGAACATTGGATATAAACTTATCCTTGATTCGCATTTGATTTTCAAGGGAATCTACTTTTTCTGCTAAATCTACCAGGTACCTGTCCATAATGATCAGCTCGTGCCTGGGGTCAAACCACTGGGACATAAGCGTACTCGAAAGGTATAAACTGCCAATCATCATAATGATCAAAATCAAAAAAGTGATCAGCATTAACTTTGCGTAAGTAAAACTAATAGTAGTCTTCTCGGCAAAGTTTTCTTCATTTCGTAAAATGAGTAAATACCTATTTGTAAGCCAGTTAGAAAGAGTCTTGCGAGATTTCACCTTATTTATTGCCTTTTTGAAAACATAAAAGTATATATTAAAATGCATTTCAAATACTTTTATTGTATTAATTGTCATTATTTTTGCGTTTATTAATTTACCAGGTAGCTGAACATTGAAGTCGCAAAATATAAGTATACTTATCCTCCGCTCCATAGTGCTATTGCTACTCTTTGGCGCATGTGCTTCACACAAAAAGAATTTTTTTAGCAAAACCTATCACAATACCACCGCCAGATATAATGCCTATTATATCGCAAATGAGAATATTCGTGAGGTTGAGATGGCAATTGTTTCCAATCACCAAAACAATTACAATAAAATCTTAGGGGTATTTTATGACATTGATTCCTCAACCATCGACGGTGTAAGAGCCCAGCTAGACGATGCTATTGTAAAAGCTTCCCTTTCCATTCAACGGCATGAAAACAGCAATTGGGTGTATCCCAGCTACTATCTTGTGGGTAAAGCACGGTATTTTGGGGGTGATTTTGTGAATGCAATAGAAACCTTTAAATACATCAACAAACACAGCGAAGAAAAAGACATCCGTCATGAGTCGCTCCTGGCCTTGATGCGATCATTTATCGATTACAACGAACACAATAATGCGATCGCTGTAGCAGATTATCTGCGAAAGGAAAACCTGAACAAAGGTAATATGCATGAATTTTTACTCATCAAGGCATATTTGTTTCAGATACGGGAAGACTATGATAATATGGTGAGGAATCTGAGCCAGGCGGTAGAAATAGATTCGAAAAATAATAATAAAGCAAGACTGTACTTTATCCTTGGTCAGGTCTATCAGCACCTTGGCTTTGAAGGTGAAGCCTATAATAATTACAAAAAATGTTTAAAAAGCAATCCTGAATATGAATTGTCATTTTATGCAAAACTCAATCTCGCACAAGTCACACAACTGGATAAAAAAGTTGATCTGAAAAAAATT
>JAUUZS010000197.1 GCA_030589835.1 Cyclobacteriaceae bacterium | reverse complement strand
GACCTATTTGATTATGGAAACGCCGAAATTGGCAAACCTCTGGGCATCGACATCAAAGAGAAGAAAATGACCTTGCCGTTGATTTATGCTCTTCGCAATGCTTCCTTGATCGAAAAGAAAAAAGTAATCTTTAAGATTAAAAATCAAAGTCATAAATCCAAAAAAGTCCATGAAGTGATTGAGTTTGTGAAAGGTTCTGGTGGAATTGAATACGCACAGGAGATCATGAAAAAATATTATCAGGAAGCACTGGATATTCTTAAATCTTTTGATGATTCTGCGTATAAAAATTCGTTGAATGACCTCGTTCAGTTTACGATTTTGAGAAATAAATAATTATAACACTGGGTTTAGTCTAGAAAGTATATTTCCAAGCAAAGCCGCAGAGCCGCAAAGAAATAAAGCTCTAATACTCAATGCTTTGCGTATTTGAGCCTTAGCGAGAAATTCTTTTCTGAGAGTTTTTATACCAGACTCAATACTAATTTCCAAATAAACTGAGCTTTCACCTTTTAGCCTTTACTTTTTAGTAAATCTTATTTAAGTTCCTCCACCCCAATCCACATCTTTTCATCCCATGACCATCTGATACTTTTTTAGGATGGATAATTTCTAATTAATTCAAACGCAAGAAAATTATTTTTGAATTGGATAATATTCCATAATTTCAAGTTTAACCTAATTATGTAAAAATGAAGCACCTGTTTTTTTTAGCTGCAGCCTTATTTTTAATCGCCTGCGCGGAAGAGAAAGTCCAAAATTATAATGGAATCCCTAAATGGGAAAATGAATATTCAGGGATCTGGAAATCTGAAATTGGAAAACCCGGAAAAATAAACTTGCTGAATGTCGCTGAAATTAAGCCAAGAGCCAATGCACTTGAAAAATTGGGAAAGTTGGACTTTCCAATTGATCAACTAGACATCAAGGCGGAGGTTAGGGGAGGGAAAACCTATCTTCAGTTCCCATTGGAAAAGGACGAGCAGATTTATGGCCTCGGATTAAATTTTAAAAATGTTCACCAGCGAGGTAAGATTTACAGACTCCATATGGATCATTATGGAGGCCGGGACAATGGAAGAACGCATGCCCCGGTTCCGTTTTATATTTCTTCCAAGGGGTATGGCGTGCTGATCAATGCCGCAAAATATATTGATGTATATGTCGGTACCGGATTGCGAAAAGACAGCAAAACCCCTGCAAATCCGCAAGACCGAAATACCAATAAAAGCTGGACTGCGGCACCATATTCTGATATTGTGGAGGTGGTGGTTCCGGAAGAAGGCGTGGAAGTCATCATGTTTGCCGGCGAGAATGTACAGCAAGTTGTTCAAAGATATAATTTGTATTGTGGGGGTGGGTACTTACCTCCCAAATGGGGACTTGGTTTTTGGCAGCGCACACCCACTTTGTTTACCGATGCTGATGTGCAAAAAGAAGTAGATGATTTTAAAGCGCACAATTTCCCACTTGATGTGATTGGGCTGGAACCGGGATGGCATTCCAGGTCTTACCCCTGCACTTTTGAGTGGGATCAAAGCAGATATCCAAATCCAGGTGATTTTATACAACAACTTAAAGGTGATGGTGTTCGGGTGAATCTTTGGCTCAATCCATATGTCTCTCCTGAAGGATCGCTATATGAAAAAATCGAACCTTATACTGGCACACACACGGTCTGGAATGGTATTGTGCCAGACTTTATGACAAAGGAAGCTTCAGAAATTATGGGAGCACATTTTAATAGGGAATTGCTGGATAAGGGCGTAAGTGGATTTAAAATTGACGAAGTAGATGGTTATGACCAATGGGTCTGGCCGGATAATGCGTCATTCCCTTCAGGATTGGATGGGGAAACCATGCGACAAATATACGGAACATTGGTTCAGAAATGGAGCCATGAGCTCTATAAGGAGAGAAATGAACGGACCTATGGTTTAGTGAGAGCCTCAAATGCCGGTGCTTCTTCTTTTCCATATGTGATTTATAATGATTATTATCGGCATGAGGATTTTATTACAGCACTGATCAACAGCAGTTTCAGTGGAGTGCTTTGGACACCTGAAGTCAGGAAAAGCGATACACCGGAAGAATGGCTGAGAAGGATGCAAACGGTTTGTTTCTCACCTATGGCGATGATCAATGCCTGGGCTGATGGCACCAAACCATGGTCATTTCCCGAGGTCTATGAACAATGTCAGGATGTGGCATTTTTGCGTATGCAGTTGTTGCCCTATTTGTATGCTACATTTGCCAAATATTATTTCGAAGGAATTCCTCCTTTCCGAGCTATGGCTATGGAAGAGGGATTCCATTTCCAAGAGGAGGAAGTCACAACTGACATAAGTTCAGATACCAACCCCTATGCGGTGGCGGTGAAAAAGGAAATCAAAGATCAGTACATGATGGGCGAATCCATACTGGTCGCACCATTATTTAAGTGGAAAACAAAACGTGTTGTGGTGTTGCCTTCAGGAAATTGGTATGACTTTTATACCGGAAATTATGTAGGAAATGGAGAAATTATTCACATTGATGCCGGTCTGGATAAAATTCCATTATTTGTAAAAGATGGAGGTATTGTACCAATGATGCCCGCTATCAGGCAAGTTTCAGATTGGCAAGAAAATACTCCTTTAGAAGTAAGAGTATATGGCAAAAAGAATGGAACATTTGATCTTTACGATGACGATGGGAACACTTTTGATTATCAGCAAGGAAAATATTCTTTAAAAAAGCTAAAGGCTGAAAATGCGAAAGGCTTGGTAGAAGAAATACATGTTGAGGGGCCCTGGTCATATGGTGATGTTTCATGGACTTTCATGACGAAATAAATGAATTATAATTTTTGGAATATGAAAACTATTAAACACCCAATCAGCTATTTGACTATGATCTTCATTTTAGCTTTATCTAATCTGTCTTGCAGAAATTCCAATGATGGAAATTTCAGTATCGTTGACCGACCGGAAACCGGCCAAACCAATGACCATTATATAAGTAATCGGGCTCCATTAAAACCCAGTGCATTGATCAAACTTCCGATAGGTGCCATTGAACCTGGTGGCTGGCTGGGGGAATATTTGATTCGTCAGAAAAATGGATTGACAGGAAATCTGGGAAAAATCAGTGCGTGGTTACAAAAAGAAGATAATGCATGGCTCTCTAAAGAAGGCAAGGGAAAATGGGGGTGGGAAGAAGTGCCATATTGGCTAAAAGGCTATGCCAACATTGGGTACATCCTGGAGGATCAGGAGATGATTGATGAAGCAAAAATCTGGATTGAGGGAACGATCAACAGCCAGCAACCCAATGGTTTTTTTGGGCCTAACTTCGCCTGGAAAAGCTATGTTTCTGAGGAACATAGAACTGAAGCAATAAAAGCACAAGAGGTTCAGATTCAGGATTATTGGGCCAATATGATCATGCTCTATTGTTTGCAGTCATATTACGAATACTCTGGCGATGAACGAGTGATCAACCTAATGACCAACTATTTTAAATATCAACTGACTGTTCCTGATGAACTGTTTTTGTCAGAAACCAAGTACTGGCAACGGATACGTGGGGGAGACAATTTGCACAGTGTGCTTTGGCTTTATAACAGAACCGGTGATGAATGGCTGCTGGAACTGGCTGAAAAAGTGCACCGGAATACGGCACCCTGGGCGAGCAGAGGTCATACATTAAACGAAATTGGAAATTATAAAACCAAGCGAGTAGGTTCTGAGTGGCCCGACTGGTATGGCGATCTTATCGATTGGCATAATGTGAATGTTGCCCAGGCATTTCGAGAACCGGCACAATATTATCTGGTCAGTCATGAAGAAAGCGATCTTCAGGCCACCTATGATAATTTCAATATCATTCGCGAGCATTTTGGCCAGGTGCCGGGGGGCATGTTTGGCGCAGATGAAAATGCACGACCGGGATATGCCGATCCGAGACAAGGTATAGAAACTTGCGGCATGGTCGAGCAAATGAATTCTGATGAGCATTTGTTCAGGATTACCGGGGATGTTTTTTGGGCAGATCATGCTGAAGAAGTAGCTTTTAACACCTATCCTGCTGCGGTCGCCGAAGACTTCAAAGCGTTGCGTTACATCACCAGCCCCAAGATGGTTCAGAATGACAGCAAAAACCATCATCCTGGGATTGATAACAGAGGTCCGTTTCTCATGATGAATCCTTTTAGCTCGCGATGTTGTCAGCATAACCATGCCCAGGGATGGCCATATTATGCCGAGAATCTTTGGATGGCCACGCCGGATAATGGAATCGTTTCTGCCTTGTACGTTGAGAATACTGTAAATGCTAAAGTGGGTGATGGGGTGGATATTCAGATCGAAGAAGAAACCAACTATCCATTTGAAGAGGAAATTCGTTTTAGCCTGTCCACATCACAAGATGTAAATTTTCCATGGTACTTGAGGATTCCCGGCTGGTGTGCTGATGCTGAAGTTTTTATCAATGGAAACAAAATTGATATCAACCCGGAAGCGGGAAAGCTGGTCAGGATGGAAAGAACCTGGCAAAATGGCGATGAAGTTGTGTTGAAAGTTCCGATGCATTTATCTCTAAAAACCTGGGAAGAGAACCACAACAGTGTGAGCCTGAATTACGGACCTTTAACTTTCTCATTAAAAATTGATGAAAGGTATGTACAATTGGAAAGTGATGAAACAGCAATAGGAGATTCAAAATGGCAGAAAGGAGCCGACACAAAACAGTGGCCATCGTACGAAATTTATCCCGATTCTCCATGGAACTACGGTTTGATCCTGGATAAAAACAATCTGGAAGGTTCATTCGAGATTCATCGGAAAGCGTGGCCAAAGGACAACTTTCCATTTACCGTCGAAGCCGTACCGATATCCATTTCTGCAAAAGCCAAGCAAATTTCACAATGGAAAATTGACGAACATGGTTTGGCAGCCGAGCTGAAGGAGAGTCCGGTGTTGTCGGATGAGGAAGAGGAGGCAATTGAATTGATCCCCATGGGAGCAGCCCGATTAAGGATTAGCTCATTTCCGGTGATTGGTGACGGGGCAGGTACGGTTAAGTGGTAAATAATATTTCGTTTTGTTCAGGATATAATATGAAATTTTACTATAAATTAATTGTCCGACGAATCATTTTCCCTCGAATCATTTTTTAGGGGGGAGCCATTTTCCCGAAGCCCAGGAATTATTTATGGCTCCGGATACCAGTACAAAATACGCTGGATTAGTCCTAAAAACCCGACAAGAGAAAAGGCTTATTTTGACCTGGATCGACCGGAAAGTAATTTGCCTCTGATCGAGCCGGTGGTATTGAGATTGAAAGATAAGAAGTAGAAAGTGTGGGAAAGGTTGGATAAATGATTTGGCCAATTTACACGTCGCAAGCATCCGGCTTGTGTAAAAATATATCTAGTTTTAGAGGCCGGGTACGAGCCCAGCACATAAATCTTAAGATAAAAATTGATAATTATGAAAAAATTCCAGCTAAATAAACTCAGTATGAATTATGGAAAAGTTCCTTTCCAATTAAAAGCAAAAATGCTGATTCCATTATTAATTATCATTTGCGTAAATACTCAAGTGATCAGCCAATCCCAAACCAATGATCGGGCACAATGGTTTGTGGAGGCCCGCTTTGGCATGTTTATCCATTGGGGTGTGTATAGCGGTGCGGAAGGCTATTGGAAAGGGGAGAAACTTAGGAATGATAACGATTATTCCGAATGGATTTATTATCGGAATCGCATTGAAAAAGAAGAATATCTTACTTTGCTCGACCGGTTTGACTGGAAATCTATCGATCCGGAAGAATGGGTGATATTGGCAAAAAAGTCAGGAATGAAATTCGTGACGCTGACCGCCAAGCACCATGATGGATTTGCACTTTGGGACAGCAAAGTTTCAGATTACGATGTTGCAGATCATACAAATCCAAAAAGGGATATTGTAAAAGAATTGGCAGATGCTTGTCAGAAACATGGACTTAAACTCGGCCTTTACTATTCACACTGGGTCGATTGGGAGCATAAATACGGATGGGATCATACAAAAGAAATTTATCCGATTACGGCCGAGCAATATGACCAATATTGGCAAGAGAAAGTAATTCCGCAAATGCGGGAACTGCTCACCAATTATGGCCCGATTGGTACCATGTGGTTCGATATGTGGATCCATCATTCACGAACTATCGTGACCAAAGCGCAATTACTGCAGTTGAAAAGTCTGATTCGCGAATTGCAACCCAATTGCCTGGTAAATTCTCGGTTGGGGCTTTCTGTTGAGGAGGATAGCGATGTGGATTACAGAACCCTGGGAGACAATCAGATGGGTAGTAAAAAACTCGATTATCCATGGCAATCACCTGGCACAGTCGCCCACTCCTGGGGATATCATGCAACGGATTCCAGATGGAAATCTACCACTACCTTGCTCAAATCACTAATTGGAAATGTGAGCCTCAACGGGAATTTTATGCTAAACATCGGCCCACGAGGAAATGGGGATGTCCCCTATGAAATAATGCAGCGCATGCAGGAAATGGGCGAATGGCTGGATGTAAACGGAGCATCGATTTATGGCGCAGAAGCGTTTGATTTAGACAAAGACTTACATGATTGGGGGAAAATCACCTATAAGCCAACAGCTGACGGTAAGCACATTTTATATTTACATGTGTACAATTGGCCATATAGCCATAAACTTCCCATCACCGGGATTACAAGTAAACCATTGAAATCATATGTGCTAAGAGATAAATTGCAACTTCCATTAATATTTGCTCATAATGAGGCTTTTACAGAAATCAATTTGCCCTATGACCAGCCTGATCCGTTGATCTCTGTCGTAGTATTGGAATATGATAAGAAGCCAAAAATTGTAGATGGATTGGTGGCAAAAACCGTAGATGGCGGACATGCCTTAACGCCTGCAAACCTTATTTCTGAAGAAGGGGATAGAACTGCAAAAGGAGTCGATCGAAGGGGCACAGTTCCTGCTCATGTAATGATCGATGAAACCTATCAAGCTACATGGAAAATCTATGTAGATAAACCCGGCACAAAGCATATCGATGTTTCCTATAGCTTCCAGGGAGAAAAACCAAAAGGAACGATTTCTGTCCTTGCTGCCAATGCCACATTACAGCATGATGTTGTTCCAAGCGGACTGACGGTTGGTGAGCCAAACCGCGATTTTCATATTGATAATTTTGTGTCAAATAAACTCGGCAGCATTGACTTTCCCGAAAAGGGAATTTATGAGATTACCATAGAAGTGGAGGCGAAAAAAGACAACCCGATTAAGTTTCAGTGGTTGTGGGTGGAATAGGTTTTATGGAGTTGGTATCTTTAAATGACTGGCCTACTCGCATTTGATCTGGGCTAATGAGTAATCGGTTATTTTAATTGGCAATGAAATTTTATATTTAAGTATGAATAAGGCTCATACTTAAATGTTAGAGTGAATTACAAAAAGGAAAGCAAATTGAAAATTGTTACTTGG
>JAUUZS010000113.1 GCA_030589835.1 Cyclobacteriaceae bacterium | reverse complement strand
TGAATTGGGCCAACCACCCAGTTGACAACAGGCCGGTATTATGGTGCGAATATGCCCACGCAATGGGAAATTCCCTTGGCAGCTTCGTTAAATTCTGGGATGCCATCAGGGAAAATAAAAGAATGATCGGCGCCTTTATCTGGGATTGGACTGACCAGGGAATATTGCAGACCGATGCCAATGGCAAAAAATATTGGGCCTACGGCGGTGACTTTGGAGATAAAATAAATTCAGGGAATTTCTGCATCAATGGGGTGATTGCCTCCGACCAGACTGCAAAACCGGTCACCTGGGAAGTGAAGAAAATCCATCAACCGGTAGTGATGCAAGCAGGATACTTATTGCGAGGGGATATAAAGGTGACCAATTGGCACCATTTTGCAGATTTGTCCATTTATGACATCAGCTGGGAGTTGACTGAAAATGGCCTTGTCATTCAAAATGGTTCCATGGAAACTATGAATACCAAACCAACTGAAACAGAGCGAATAAGTATCCCTTTCGAAAAACCTACCTTAAAAGCCGGGGCTGAATATCACCTGAAGGTGACTTTCAAAACCAACAAGGACAATAGTTGGTCAAAGAAAGGACACATTGTGGCATGGGAACAATTTGCTTTACCGTTCAAAACCCCAACCACTCCCTTGGCTGATATTTCCTCATTTGGAGTTGTAGATGCATCAGAAAATGATCTTTCAATTGTTGTAAAAGGAGCTGATTTCGAAGTATCTATTTCAAAATCAATAGGCTTATTAAGCTCATATAAACTAAACGGAAAAGAAATCGTTGTTGCTCCGTTGGTACCGAATTTCTGGCGGCCTCCTACAGATAATGATAATGGCAGCGGCATGCCAAGAAGGTTTAGGGCCTGGAAAGATGCAGGTAAAGAGCTGACTGTTAAATCAGTTACTTTAACCAAAATAAATGAAAAAGCAGTGAAGGTTTCAGTTGAATCAGCACTTGACAAAGTAAATTCCTCCTTATCAACTTCTTACACAATTTATGGAAATGGAGAAGTCCTGATCAATTATAATTTCATAGCAGGAGGAGGCCTATCCAATATTCCACGAGTGGGTATGCAAATGCAGATCGATAGTGATTACGACAAGCTGGAATGGTATGGCCCGGGGCCTCATGAGACTTATTGGGATAGGAATTCTGGATCTGAGTTAGGTGTGTACGCCAAATCGGTCAAGAAAGATTTTTATCAGTATGTACGCCCTCAGGAAAGCAATAATCACTGGAACGCACGCTGGGCAAAACTAAGCAATGCTTCCGGACAGGGAATCTTGATCAGTGCCGACGAGCCCTTGAACATTAGCGCCTGGCCATACACTATGGAGGATATTGAGAAGGCCGAGCATATCAATGAATTACCTGACCGGGATTTGATTACCTTGAATATCGACCACCTTCAGCAAGGAGTGGGTGGCGATGATAGCTGGTCGCAAAATGCAAGGCCTCATCAGGAGTTCAGGATTCCGGCAAAGAATTATAGTTATTCTTTTAGTATAAAACCGATAAAAGCAGGAAGCGATTATTCATTGCCCAAATTATAATTATTTATCTCCTAAGAAAAATGTCATTTCAGCTTGCTTCTGAAATGACATTTTTTTGATCAATCGAGTAGATTATAACCTATTCCTCATTCAGCACAATAATTTCTGATGTCATTTCCATTGCCTTACTATACACCGCACTAACACCACAATATCTTTCTTCAGAGAGATTCACAGCCTTTTGAAGCTTTTCCAACGGCAGGTCTTTTCCTTTAAATTCATAAATGACATGGATTTTGTTAAAATGCATGGGGTGCTCCTCTGTCAAATCCCCCTCAACTTTCACATTCAAATCCACAACTTCAACCCGCATTTTCTTAAGAATAGAAATCACATCCATCGCAGTGCAGCCTCCCAGGGCAACCAGCATAAATGGTTTTGGGCGTGGCCCCCGGTTTTCGCCCCCTACTTCCGGAATTGCATCAAGAATGATTTCATGCCCATTGACTTCTGTCGAAAATGCCATTTTATCAAGCCACTTTACGTTTATCTCCTGTTTTGCCATTACCTAATATTCGTTAATTCTAATTTATTATAAAATTCTGTAATCTCATCTATCAACACCTGAAGGTGCCACAATAGTTCCTGTGCATTGATTGTCACATTTCAAACCTAATTGGATAAGGTGTTTGTGAGAGCAAAATGCCTGTTGGTCACATCAACAATCTACTTGTCAATGAAAAAAATCGGAATCGTAATTCGTTCGATAAGGTTCTTTTTCCCTTCTAGAATTTAAAATCAAGTCAGATGGTATGGCTATCAACTGAATAGCTGGAAATAAAAAACTAAATATGCTTTTCTGCATGATAAGAGGATCGAACCAAGGGGCCGGATTCCATATAGGAAATACCTCTTTTCAATCCTTCTTCACGATAAACCTCGAACTTATCAGGGTGCACAAATTCCAACACTTCGTGATGCAGTTTTGTAGGCTGTAAATATTGCCCAATGGTCATGACATCACATCCATGTGCTGCCAAATCATCCATGGTCTTGAAGACCTCTTCATCTTTTTCCCCTATTCCAACCATGATGCCCGACTTGGTCTTTTTGCCAAAATCTTTCGTTCGCTTAATTTGCTCCAGGCTTCTGTAATATTTTCCCTGAGGTCTGATTCTTCGATATAATCCCTCTACAGTTTCCAGGTTGTGGGAAACAATTTCCTGTCCTCCGCTAATCATCCTTATCAAAGCATCCCAGGTATTCTTCACATCCGGGATCAAAGTTTCTATGGTGGTTTCAGGGCTCAATGCTTTGGTTTTCACAACTGTCTGATACCAAATTTCAGCGCCTCGATCCTTGAGCTCATCCCGGTTTACGGATGTAAAAACCGCATGTTTCACCCCCATCAACTTGATGGCCATGGCCACCCTTTCAGGTTCTTTTTCATCGTACTCAGGGGGGCGACCCGTAGCTACGGCACAAAAAGAACACGCTCTGGTACACACATTCCCGAGAATCATAAACGTAGCGGTACCGTTGCCCCAGCACTCTCCCATATTCGGGCAGTTGCCACTTTCACAAATCGTATGCAGTTTATATTTATCGACAAGCCCACGGACTTTGAGATATTCTTTACCCACAGGCAACTTGACCCTCAACCAACTTGGTTTTCTGGCTTTCTGCTCATTATTTTTTTTGACGGATGGTATTTCTATCATTATATCTTTTTTAAAATCGCAAGGATAACCGGATTAGGGAAATGCATAATACAAAATCTGCTTAGCGCCTGGAACCATAGAATAGCGTTGCATAGGCAGACGGGAAGATGCTGTAATTTTCTGTGGTCGGTATCAGGATAATTTCCCGTGTAAAATAATCCACCTCAAAGCCAACTTCTATTCCAACAACATTTGACTTAAATGTTCCAAATTCAAAGGATATTCCTGCTTTAGTATTCAATCCGGGCACAATGGCCGATTCTCCAATTCCTTGAAGGATGTTTCCCGTGCCTATTATTTTTTGATTTTTATTGGGATCGTATGGCTCCTTAATTGTTCCATTCCCTGCTTTTACCTCCACATAATAAGGTGCTTCAATTCCAAAGGTAGGCCCTGCGGCAATTATTCCATTTACCTGCACGCCCTGCTGGGCAGCTTTTTTGAAGAATGTATACTCGCGCAAATAGGACAGCCTTAAACTATACAGATAGTTTTGCTTCCCGCCAATAAAGGTATTTCCTGATTCTGAATAATATCGTTGTTCCTGAGGGTGTTTTATATTTACGATTTCAACAAGTCCACCATGAAAATGATCATTTTTTATCTCTTTGGCATATTTGAAAATGAATCCTCCAATCAACCCACTGTTTGTAGCTTTGGTGACACCCCATATCATTTCTGAACTGTATTCGTAGTTACCGCTATATTGAGCGTATAACTTTTGATTACAATTAAAAATGAATATTAAAACAATAATTGAAAATTTACCCATATAATATATTTCATAGGTATAACGACAATACACAAAATTAGTTTATTGAAAACAATTCCAAAATTAATATCCCTATTATATAGCTTCTGGAAGACAAAAACGCTTTTATTTATTTAATATTTGAAATCTGCTTTTCCAATTCAGAAGATGATATTTCCAAATGTGATGCCTCATAAATACACTTGCCTTGATGAATAATTAATACCTGTGGTGACTGATGAATTATATTAAACCGCTCTGAAACTTCATTGGAGATGTTTCGATGTGCGATGATATCAATTAAATAGTAAGGTGTATGCTCTATTCCTTGCGACATTCTATTCAGGGCCATGGAACTGATGGAGCATCTGGTACTGTGTTTAAAAATAACTATAGGTACCGTACACGATTTGCCGATTATATCATCCAGGGTATCAAGTGTCTCGAGTTTGTTCCATTTCATATACTAATACCAAATTTTATATTCACGACTATCATACTCCGGTTTCTTTGTCTTGTCGTCTAACTTCTCCAGTTTTCCAGTATTGTCGAACAGGGTTAGCCATATGCGTGAAAATATACCCATCTTCGGGCCTCCCTGATAATTATGGACTTTCGCTGAAACAATTTGCTGTTCGATATCTTTTGCCAACCCGGTTTTTACTCTATAATTGCCTATGATCTGACGGTTTCTCTCAGAGATGTTGCGAAAATAGTTGTCCCGGGCATATTGCTTTTTTATTCTGACGTTTCCTGAGTAATTGTGTGCTGTAATGGACATATATTCATGTAGTTTCTCTTTTTTATCATCTCTGGGGATAATTAAATCACCTTTAAAATTGGCCATGGCATTAGAATGTGCTTTGCGATTATCATTCATCCTTGCATAATTTTTTTGATTTAAAGCCCCTTTATAATTGTGTGCCGTTATGGACATATATTCATATTGCTTCTCCTTTTTAACATCTCTAGACATGATTAAATTACCCTGAAAATTTGCCATGGCATTAGATAGTGCTTTGCGACCATCATTCATCTTCACATAATTTTTTTGATTAAGAGCACCTTTATAATTGTGTTGTACCTTGGATCTGTACTCATATTCAAGGTTTTTTCTGTCTCTGGCCAGAATAATGATGTCTCCCTGATAAGCTGCCATATCCATGTTATTCTTTGGCTGCCTTTCCTGGGCCCTACCCCGATTTTTTATTTTCATCTCCCCCCGATATGTTGTCATGTTCAAGGATTTGCCCTCCATCTCCAGTCTCCTTAATTTTGGAGAAACCGCCACAATGTTTCCTGCATAGCTTCCCAATGATCCCGAAACCTTCGCCAAAAATTCGTCCTTTTTCTTTTTTGACTGCACCTTGATATTTCCCTCATATTGAGACTGATTTAATGATTTCCCTTGCATTTGCTGTTTTTTGTATTTAGGAGACATCATTTTAATATTTCCTACATAACTTCTTGTAAATTTCGAATCCTTCAGCATAAATTTATCCTGTTTCTTTTTCGACAGCACCTTGATATTTCCCTCATTTTGAGCATGATTCAATGAATTCCATTCCATTTGCTGCTTTTTAGTTCTCGGAGAAGTCACTATTATATTTCCTGCGTAACTTCCTGAAAAGTTAGCATCTTTAGACCTATATTTACCCTGCTTCCTTTTTGAAATCTCCTTGATGTTTCCTGCGTAACTTCCACTATTTCTAGAACCATTCGAATTATATTTATCCTTTTTCCTTTTAGAAAGCACTTTGGTATAACCCTCATATTGAGTGTGATTCAATGACTTTCCTTCGATTTGCTGATTTCTAAATTTTTTATCAAGCATATTGATATTTCCCTTATAGTTCCCGGAAATTTTCGAGTCTCTCTTCAAAAATCTATTTTGATCCTTTTTTGTAAGCACTTTAGCATAATCTTCATATTGTGAATGATTTAATGACTTTCCTTCAATTTGCTGGTTCCTATATTTTTTTTTCAAGTATTTTAATGTCCCCTGCTGTGAGGTCATGGAAGCTGATTTATATTTTCGATGCCTCTCCGCTGATTTATGTCTTCTGGCTTTGAGAACACCCGATGACTTTTGATTGACTTTTGAATAATACTTATACGATTTTTTTTTGGAAGAAGGCCCTTTCGAAATCATCTCTCCCCGGTAATTTTGTGTTAATGAGGCATTATATGTCGCACGGCTTTTTTGCTTGTTTAATTGCTTCGCCATGGATCTCCCGGGATTTTTTTCAACCCGTGCTTTTATCTCATTGAAATCCTTTTTTGTGGCTTCAGGCTTTAAAAATATATTTCCTGGATGTTTTTGCTTTTGACGGCTGGATTTCCTGTAATTCAATCTAGGTGAAAAAATTTTGCTTTTGCCTTTGCTTTGTATTTTCGCCTTGGAAGAATATTTATAATCAAGGGTCACATTTCTCTTCAAAACCACTTCTGCCCCATAACTCTTATGCCGCTGGTTTGAACTCGACCGAAAAAAAGATTTCCTGTTCTTGTAGGTTTGCAGGTTCTTCCTAGAGGGGCTTCTTTCTACGCGCTCTTTGATTGCCGTAAAATCTTTTGGTCTTGGATCAACCCAGTACGTCCCTGCATATTTTATCTGCTTTGACTTCTTCTTATAGTAAAACTTTTGTAATACCTTGCTTTTCCTTTTTATATTACCCTTGCTTTTCTTTTTCCGCGCATTCTCGGAGTGCTTTCTTATTTTCAATCCTCCTTTTTCCGTATTTATTTTTGAAGGCAAATTAGATTGCGCCAACAAGCCTGTTTGTACACAAAAAATCATGCAAAACACCATTACGCAAATTAAAAGGATGCCGTTGCCCTTCCGGAAATATATTAACTTGTGTATCAAACTGAACTTTTGCCTTTAGACCATGTATAAATCTATTCGACCATTTTAAGCTTCAAAGATATCATTTCCCATACTTTATATAATAAATACGTTTGATTTAGGTGGTAATTGTAATAAATATCTCAAAATAGTACTCTTTTAAGCAGAAAAGGGTGTACGACACCTTTGCGAATTGTTGATATCTGCAAATGGTTCACCAAAAAAATCAAGCGTTTTGCTAAGGACGTAAAACAATTAGCCTCATAAAAAGCAATTAATGCAAACATGTTAACGATAATTAAGCGGCTTTTTAGATCAATATTGTGAGAAAGAAGAATAATGGAACAATTGATTTTTGAAATAAAGAAAAAGGCTATAGCTCAAATGTATTTCAGAACACTCAATTTTATTTCTACATTCTTCATTCAAATGTTCGAATGTTCTTAATTCATTTTAAATCAGCAGCTGTTGAAATCTCACGCTGTGGCTTCAATTTTTAATTGACTTAGTTGCTTTACGTATTTTATTTTGGCGGTCTTTGCGTGAAGTATCCTTTTATTCCACTTAATAATCTCCAGGCTGTTCAATTCTTGTGTTACCAATTTGCTAATCTCCTTTTTTTCCAAACTGTCGTACACCCAAGAAAAAGTAATTGGGCAAACGTGATAAAGTAGTTGTATTTTTGAGCATTCAATTCAAATATGATTAAATACCAAGAGCATATTCTATCTAATGGCCTAACATTGATTACCCATGTCGACAAAAGCACGCCATTGGCTGTAGTAAATATATTGTATAAAGTCGGCTCAAGAAATGAACATCCCCAAAAAACCGGGTTTGCACACCTTTTTGAACATCTGATGTTTGGCGGGTCAAAAAACGTCCCTGATTTTGATAAAATATTACAAAGCGCCGGAGCAGAAAACAATGCGTTTACCAATACAGACATCACCAATTATTATATGATATTAAGCGCCGAAAATATCGAAACCGCGCTATGGGCGGAATCAGACCGGATGCAATATTTGAATTTGGATGAAAAAAATCTGGCTAACCAGAAAAATGTAGTGATCGAGGAATTCAAGCAACGCTATCTGGACGTGCCCTATGGTGATGTGTGGCTAAAGCTTCAGCCATTAGCATATAATGTTCACCCTTACCGTTGGCCGACAATCGGCAAGCATATTATCCATATAGAGGAGGCAAGCTTGGAGGACGTCAGGGAATTTCATGAGCAATTTTACGCCCCGGATAATGCGGTGATAACCATATCGGGGAATATTGATCCGAAAAAAATCCGCATACTTGTTGAAAAGTGGTTTGGAAATATTCCCGGATACGGCAAGGATCATAAAAAGATTCCATCTGAACCCAGCCAAGGCGCTCCCCGTTTTCTTGAGGTAGAAGCTAATGTACCGCTCAATGCTATCTATAAAGCATACCATATGCCAGGAAGAAAAAGTACGGGTTTTCATAGCGCCGATCTACTCAGCGATTTGCTAGGCCGGGGAAAATCTTCACGGCTTTATCAAAGCCTCGTGAAAAACAAAAAGGCCTTTAACTCTATCAATTCCTATATTACCGGCACTGAAGATCCTGGATTGTTCATTATTTCAGGAAAAGTTAATCCTGATGTTCATATTGACGAGGCAGAACGATTGATAGAAGAAGAAATTGAAAATTTAAAAAATAACCTCGCAGATACTGAGGTAGAAAAAGTAATAAACCAGGCAATATCTTCAACCTATTTTTCTGAAACCGAATTACTTAATAGATCAATAAATTTGTCAGTTGCCAATTCTCAGGGAAATACGAATTTGGTGAATGAAGAACTCAATGTGATAGGCAAGATAAAAAAGAAACATATCCTAAATATGACGGACGAAATTTTAGTCAATGCCAATTGTAGTACCCTCCATTATAAATCAAAAAAAAGCGAGGATTAAATAGAAATAAGGTAAAATGGAAAAAAACACCTTACTTATCGAATTGCATTACCTTCCGTGCATACAATATTTTACGTATTTAATTTCTTTTGACAAAATTCTTATCGATCCGGACGATATATACGTAAAACAGACCTACCGGAACCGATGCAGAATAAATGGTGCCAATAACATTGAGGATTTAATCGTGCCCATAAAAAAAACCTCCGGGAAAAAACTATTCACACATGATGTTGAGATTGACTATAATCAAAAGTGGCTAAACAAACATATACGGGCATTAAAATCTGCTTATGGCAAAGCTCCATTTTTTGAATATTATGAAGATGAAATTATTGAAATTTATAACAAAAAGCCAAATCAATTGTTAGACCTCAATAAAGAGTTACTGACCAAATGTCTTGAAATATTGGATGTGAGCTTAAAAATTGAATATGCCGTTAAAGTCCCTATAAATAAAATAAATGACGTTTTTGATGCTAAAAACGAGGTAAATCCAAAAAAATCAGTAACTAAAAACTCCATTTTTACCTCGGCTGATTATTTTCAGGTTTTTGGCAGTAACTTTGTTAATAACTTAAGCATCATTGATCTGATCTTTTGCGAGGGGCCTCAAGCAAGAAGTATTTTAGAAAAATCCCGTGCATAGGAATAGACAAATTTGATTAATAACCGTTTAATTGTTACGTTCGTTAAATATAGGGTGGCAGGAATAAACATATTATACAAATACCTGTAACTTTATATATTCAGTGATAGAATATGGAAGCAAAATTTTCGAATAGAGTAAAGGAAGTGATTTCATTAAGCAGAGAAGAAGCATTGAGGTTGGGGCACGATTATATCGGTACCGAACATCTTCTTTTAGGAATGATAAGAGAAGGAGAAGGAGTTGCGATAAGCTTGTTGAAAAAGCTG
>JAUUZS010000218.1 GCA_030589835.1 Cyclobacteriaceae bacterium | reverse complement strand
TGATCGCCGCATTTGGTGAAAAATACATCGAATATAAAAAGAAAACTCCGATGCTAATTCCCAGATTTTGGAAATAAAAAATCCCCGATAACTGACGTCAGCGGGGATGATAAAATTGTTCTTTCTACCAATATTTACAAAACATCACAGTTGCCTGCCATGCAAGCCAATTCTTGTGCAGCAGTAGTGAAGTCTTCTTCTTCATATCGATAAATCTTACTGAAATCAATATCAGGGAATGCCTTATTCAATTCCTCAAACTGTTTCTTATCAATTTCCGTATAAGGCATTTGATCAAAAGAAGCGTCATAAGCAGGAAGGAAGGTCATACCTCCGATTTTATCCTGATTCTCCCAGGTCCATTTAATAATATCGAGCACTTCATCAGGCTTATAGGTAATGGTCACACTAGGATTATGCTCCGTATAGTTTTGTTTATTCTGCAACCAATATTCGCATTGCTCCAGTGCCGAACGATCTCCTCTTGTGATGGCCGACTCCGGTGACTTAACTGGGAAGTGCACTACAAATGTACTTGCATTTTCCTTGGTCTGACCATTTTCAGGATCCATTGGTACTCCAGCATTTTCGAGTACTTTATAAACCGGTGTATGTGCCCCAACTCGTATATTTCTCACATAATAGGGAGACCATCTTGCATGAAGGCCTGGCGAGCAGTTCAGCAGCTGAGATGAATTTCCTGAAGGTTTCACACAAGTTGTTGCCGCAGAAGCATTGATGCCCAGGATTTTGGCCACTTTTTGATTTGTTTCAACCACTACCTGCTGCATGATTTTCATGTTTTCAGGTTTCTGGGCTTCCGGGCAATCCAGTTGTCCGTTTATATCCACACCCAGCAATCTTTCTTCTTCACAATTTTTTCTCCATTCTTTTCTCAGTCCCGGAAAATGTGTTGCCTTGGATTGGATAGTTCCAAGAATTGCTGCCAATTCCACTTTTTCTTTCAAGTCTTCGATGGTATCGTCTTCACGTGCTACCGCAACAGACAGGTTACAGAATTGGAAAGGCCTCAATATTATCTCACCGCATGGATTGGTTCCAAATCTGGCCAATTTTCTCCTTGAAGGCCTGGTATTGGTAGCCGCTTTTCTATTGAATATTCCCGGCTCACCACGTTCAGAATTAACCATTCCCAGAATGAAATTGGCAATTTCTGCCTGGCTCAATTGCCTGTCTGGCCATACCGAAGAGTTGTTAGCGTTCCATCTTTGGTTATTTTTTTTCCAGAAATCCCCATCCTTGCAATGCAACATTTCATGATCATCGTAGTCAAATAAAGCAATCATGGCTGTACGTCGTACACCACCGGAAACTGCCGCAGCGCCGACAGCACACATGATATCATGACCATCGAGTGGACGCAAAGTTGATCCCTGGCGAGCCAAAATCCTCGTTCTCGCAAAATCAAGCAATACGCGCAATGGCTCAGGACCGGAAGCTCTTCCTCCCTTTATTCTCAGCACAGCACCTGCCTCCCTAACCAATGAATAATTAAAAATAACGTCTTTGCCTTTGAACCACGCCTCAAGGCCTGTTCTGACTGCATCTGCCCAACCTTCAGTAGAATCTTCTACAACATGCTGAACAGGTTGTTCTTTCTTTTGACGCCTGATCCTGGGAAGTTTTTCAATATATTCTGCTTCTACAGAATAGCCAACACCACAACCACTCATCGATATAATCATTGCTTCAACAAATGAATCAATGCTATCAACAGGCATATAGGAGCAATTGTAAATGCTCATATTATTTCTTCTGGCAGCAGGGCCGGCCATGGCCAACAACCTCATCGAAGGCATAATCTTCATATTGAGAATGGCATGTCTCAATCTCTGATATGTCAATGGCTGAAGTCTGAAATCTGAAAGTTCCTTCAGATATTCTACTGCTCTGTCAACGGTCTCTACCCACGTTTCTCTACGGCCGTGCTCATAGGTAAACCTGGCATATTTATCATAAAATTGGAATTTCTGTATTTGGGTCGGAAAATACTTGTCAGATGCCCCGAAAGCTTCTTTAACTGCTTCAGGCACTGGTCTTGTTTCACGCATTTTGGCATGTTCTGCCCTATAAAGGATATAGCTTTTAGCAGCTTCATATTCACCGGCTGCTTGCAATACCATTTCCACAATATCCTGAACCTGCTCAACGGTTGGCTGCTCAAATTTAGCAGAAACAATATTTACAATTTGCTGGGTTATTTTTCTTGCATCGAAATTGCTTCTTTCCAGGCCTTTGAAACACCTGGTAAGCGCTACCTCAATTCTTGTTGCTTCAAAATTCTCAATTCGCCCATCCCTCTTAACAACTTTTGTAGGTATTTTAAATTCAATTTTTTTGCTCTCTCTATTTTTTTTCATTGACTTAGGATCTGTGGCTGAAGATCCGTTTTGATTTTTAACAGTAGTTAAGGCTTTTTTACTCATTACAAGGCTTTTTAGATAACATTATACTTCTTTCAATTTTATTATAAAATTGTATTTTTCTATTATTTTTGAGCAAATTACTTTAAAATATAATGCTCTGGAACGACCGGAATTTTGCTTAGTTTATTTCTGTGATGGACTAAAACAAAAAGGAATTAATACAATGTTGATAAAGTATTAATTATAATTGAAAGTAGTTATTACCGTTTTTCAATGCAAATATTTAATCAAGAAGTTATCCACATTATTTAATGATTTTTTTTAACTTCCACATATTCAAGTTCTTAAACTTTATCGTTAAATATATTGTTGAATAGGATGGTAATAACACCTGAGTTTTTGCACTTTTCTCAGAAATAATAATTTCTTATTTTTAACATTGAACTTAAAATGAAACATTTGTGAACACCACTAAAAACGTAGGGAATTCATTTTCTTCAGAGGAATTGGCCAATACCCGGACACATGCAATTGGCGTCGTACTATGTATAGTTGGCACCATAACCCTTTTAATAAAAGCCTATGATAGCCGCGATCCATGGCAAATTTACAGCGCATATATTTATTGTGGCTCTCTTGTACTTTTATATTTGGCCTCCACGCTTTATCATGCTTTTTCGAACCCAAAATTAAAAGAATTATTTCATGTAATCGATCATGCTGCCATTTACGTTTTGATCGCGGGAACATACACTCCATTTTTGCTGGTAGGCCTGCGAAACGAAATACATATTTCCTTTATCATGATTATGTGGGGAATTGCCCTGTTCGGAATCATATATAAACTATTCATGATCAAGAAATTTAAACTGATTTCTACACTTATTTATTTAGGCATGGGGTGGATGGCAGTGATAAAACTTAACACCTTCTATCATCACCTGTCTATGCAGGCATCGATCTGGATCCTGATCGGTGGGCTTTTTTATAGTGCCGGAACAATTTTTTATTCGAAAAAAAATATTTGGCATCATCATGCCATCTGGCATATTTTTGTACTATTCGGTAGCATTAGTCATTATATTGCCGTTTACTTTTTTGTATATTGATTATCCCTAAATACATTTAGTTTATGTGCAGGCAAAAATTTATTGCATACAAACCATCTAAAATAGATGCGACAGAATCGCTTTACAAAAGTGAAATATATTTTAATTACCTGGATAAAAGGCGCAGTGTACGTGAGTTTTCCTCCAAGTCTGTATCAAAGGAAGTGATTGAAAACCTTATAAAATCTGCTTCCACAGCTCCTTCGGGAGCACATAAACAGCCCTGGGCATTTTGCGCTATTTCTAATGAAAAATTGAAAACTGAAATACGCTTAGCTGCTGAAGAGGAAGAATACGAAAATTACCATTCGAGAATGAGCGAAGAATGGCTTGAGGATTTAAAACCGTTTGAAACGAATTGGAAAAAGCCCTTTCTGGAAATAGCACCATGGCTAATGGTTGTGTTTTCTAAAAGCTATGACCTTGATGCCAAAGGGGAAAAGCTCAACAACTATTATGTAAAAGAATCAGTGGGCCTGGCTTGCGGTACCTTGTTGACCGCAATTCATAATGCCGGCTTATGCGCCCTGACCCATACGCCAAGCCCTATGAATTTCTTGACTAAAATTTTGAATCGTCCAAAAAATGAGCGGCCATATTTATTAATTCCAATAGGATATCCCGCAGATGATTGTATGGTGCCTGATTTGCAGCGAAAGCCAATTGAGCTTATTTCGGAGTGGTATGAGTAGGACTATTTACAATGACATCAAATCTTTAAACTTGGATGCTTGCCGTCTGCTCACTTCGACTTTCTCCCCACCTTTCATTTTCACAAGTAGTCCTCCATTAAACCACGACTCTATATTTTCTACCCAGCTTAGGTTGATGATGTGCTTGCGGCTGGCCCGGAAAAATGATCGGTCATCAAGTTTTTTGTCCAGGGCATTCAGCGATTTGTGGATCATTGGCTTGAAGGTGTCAAAATAGACCTTTATATAATTCCCATCTGATTCAAAAAGGCGAACATCGGACAGGCGGACAAACCAGCATTTGTCGCCATCTTTCACAAAAACCCGATCCGTAAGCTTCAGTTTATATTCTTCCGTTTGAGGTGCTGTTTTTTTATCAAATTCCTCCTCAGCAATTTTTTGGATGCACTCTTCCAAACGCTCCTTTCTTATGGGCTTAAGCAAATAGTCAAGTGCATTCACTTCAAATGCCTTCAAGGCATATTCATCATAGGCTGTAGTAAATATTACCTGTGGCACCACGTCAAGCTCTTCCAATAACTCAAACCCATTTTTGCCCGGCATTTGTATATCCAGGAAAAGCAACTCTGGTTTCAACTCCGCAATTTTTTCCTGTGCATCATCGGCATTAACTGCCTCCCCGACAATTTCTATTTTAGGATAATTACTGAGCAGTGAGATCAATTCTTTCCTTGCTAACCTTTCATCATCTATAACTAGTGCTCTCATATCAAAATCATTAAACTATTCAAATTTTCCAGGTATTTGCCACAAAGCTCAAATGTAGATGCAATTTATATTTTTTGAGGCAAATTCAATTCTGTAAGTACGGTATTATTATCTTCATTAAAAATAGTAAAAGTTGCCTTATTTCCATAAAGAAGTTTCAGCCTCTGCCGTGTATTTTCTAAACCGAATCCCTTGGTTCCATTAATTTTATTTTGAGTCAACTGGCCATTATTTCTTATTTTTATGCTGAGGACTTCGTCCCTTACCTCTGTTTGAAGAGAAATCATTCCTCCTTTTTTCAATTTTGAAATGCCATGTTTAATCCCGTTTTCTACCAAGGTCTGGATCATAAGCGGAGGTACGGAAAAAAATTTTGATTTCGGGTCTATATCAAATTTTGTTTTAAGTCTTTCTTCAAACCGAATTGTTTCCAGATCCAGATAGTCCCTGACGGTATTAATCTCTTCTTTAAAACTGGTGAGCCGATCTCTGTTTATCACCAATGAGCTTCTCAAAATATGTGACAACTGAGTAATCGCATCTTTTGATTTTTCTGGATTCTCATCAACCAAGGCACGAATACTATTTAATGCGTTAAAAATAAAATGAGGATTCAGTTGAGATTTAAGATTATTCAATTCAATTTCATTTTTCAATGCTTCATACTTTAAGGCTGAATTATACCTTTCGAAATAATGGTAAATAAAATAAAACAGAGTCCAGATAAAATAAACAGATAAAGTGCCAAGGCAATACACCCCCACATTTACTGCATCAAGGTCATATTCAAAATCCAATACGCCAAGCGAAAGTAAAATGATAAGATGGACAAAAAAGTTGACCAGGGTTAATGCAAATATGCTGATAATCCCCTTGAATATTACACCTTTGATGGTAGCCCTCAACCATTTTCTGTCAATTATGATGTATCGGAATATTTGAGTGCTTATTAAATACCAAAGTGCCAATAAGACGGCATAAATGAAGGAATATATATTTATGGTCTCTTGTAAAAAATCAAGTGCCAGATGTATAGTCGCAAAGGATACCCATCCGCCAATCTGAAAAATCCAATATATCTTTGTCTTGCTCAATTATTTTAGTTCATCATTTAAGGCTGTAATATATAAATATACTCCCATATTCATTTCCAGTATTATACCAATGGAAAGATTAAATTATAGGAGGATTATTATTCCAGTTTAAAGCTATAAGTAATACATCCTTAAATGCTTCAGCCAAATTAATCAAGGCATTTCTTTAACGCTTTTTTTTATTGCTTTTCCTGGGTAACACCGCCTTTCAAAAATTTTTTTAAAAAATAATTGTTCTTATGGGAACTAATTGAACTCTATAAACATTATAGTATTGGTTAATAATTGGTTCATGGTTGTTAGGTTGTAAGCTATAAGTTTTTGGTTTCAACTCGCACTGCCCTTTCGGGCAGTGCTTTTTTTTTATAACTCCTCCAGTAAATACTTCCCAGTATAGCTATGCATTGACTTAGCAATTTTTTCCGGTGTACCGGCGCAGACAATCTCACCACCTTCATCACCACCTTCAGGGCCAAGGTCTACAATGTAGTCGGCTACTTTTATAACATCGAGATTATGCTCAATGATTAATACTGTATTGCCTTTATCGACCAAAATATTGAGCACGCTCAATAAATGTTGAATATCCTGAAAATGCAGTCCTGTTGTAGGTTCGTCCAGGATATAAAATGTCTTTCCGGTATCTTTCTTGGAAAGCTCTGTCGATAATTTCACACGCTGCGCCTCTCCACCAGATAGCGTTGTGGCATGCTGGCCCAGGGTGATATACCCCATTCCAACATCATTTAGTACCTTGAGTTTCCTGTATATCTTTGGTAAACTTTTAAAGAACCCCTCACCTTGCTCAACGGTCATTTCCAACACATCTGAGATTGATTTTCCTTTGAATCTAACCTCCAGCGTTTCGCGGTTATACCGTTTTCCTTTACAGGTTTCGCAAGGCACATATACATTCGGCAGGAAGTCCATTTCAATCAGTTTCAATCCTGCCCCTTCGCAGGTTTCGCACCTCCCTCCTTTTACGTTGAATGAAAACCGCCCTGGTTTGTATCCTCTGATTTTTGCTTCAGGGAGGTTTGCAAAAAGCGTTCTGATTTCTGTGAACATGCCAGTATAGGTGGCAGGGTTTGACCTTG